>JANWXU010000089.1 GCA_025057395.1 Bacteroidia bacterium
TAAAAGTAGCCCCCCTACTTCAAAAGCATTAGTCAGTAACGGTAGTAAATTAAACCCTTCTCACAATCCTGGCTTATCTTATCATTTTTATCCTACAAAAAAACAAGACTATACTTTTGCTTGTTCCAACTCTTATTATAATCAAACTTTTTACTACCATTCTCAGGGCTTTGAATTGCAATTAGCTCCAAGTAGTGCTAACCATAGTAGTTGTAATTTTGAGGTGCATTCTATTAGCAAAGGAAATAAATATTTTAAGCCTATTAGCCAACCCGTTTATCAAGTATGCGAAAATCGCCTTTCGCAAAAACACTCCTCTTTCAGTATTGAATATCTAAACACAGCAGAAGGCATGCGGCAAAACTTCATCATAGAACAGCCTTTAAATAATACGACCCAAGACGAGCTTACAGTACGTTTAGAAATAAATAAAGAAATCGTACTCTTTCAAAATACAGCTAATTCGGTTGCCTTATTTGACCCCAAGGGAGTTTTTTTAGGTACTTATAGCGATTTAAAAGTCTGGGATGCTCAACAAAATATTTTACCCTCTCGAATGTACGTAGAAGGCAATGCTATTTTGTTGGCTGTTAATGACCAAAACGCAACTTACCCTATTACTATAGACCCTTTAGTTTCTAGACCCTCTTGGTTTGCGGAGTTAAACCAAAATAACGCTCAATTAGGCATTTCTATAAGTAGTGCCGGAGATGTAAATGGAGATGGCTTTAAGGACCTTGTTGCTGGTGCTCCTTATTACGATGAAGGTAATTTAACTGATGCTGGCAGAGTGCTAGTATATTACGGAAGCTCAAATGGATTTAGCACCACCCCTAATTGGGCACTGAGCGGAACTGTGGCTAATGCTTGGTTTGGATGGAGTGTGGCTTACGCTGGTGATATAAATAACGATGGCTATGATGATATTCTGATTGGAGCCCCTAACTTTACAAACGGACAGGCAGCAGAAGGAGCTGCTTTCTTATTTTTAGGCTCTCCTACAGGCTTAAGCACCACTCCTAGCTGGAGCAGAGAGGGAGAACAAATTGGTGCTCTTTTTGGAGTAAGTGTTGCTGCTGCAGGAGACGTAAACCAAGATGGCTACGGAGATATTATTATAGGTGCCTACCTTTATGATAACGGTCAAACTAACGAAGGTGCTATTTTTGCCTTTTACGGTACTCCTAATGGTATCTCTCGAACTCCTAATTGGTCTGCCGAAAGTAACCAAGCTAGTGCTCAATTAGGCATCAGCGTAGCTAGCGCTGGAGACGTGAATCAAGACGGTTATGACGATATCATAGTAGGTGCTTATGCTTATTCTAATGGGCAAACAGGAGAAGGGGCAGCCTTTTTATATAAAGGCTCCCCTAATGGTTTAGAATCTACTTTTAGCTGGAGCGCCGAGGCAGATCAAATAGGTGCCCAATTTGGAATTGCTGTTGCCGGCGTTGGAGACGTAAACAAAGATGGATTTCCAGATGTGGCTATTGGCGCCCCTAAATTTAATAACAGAACAGGTAAAATATTCGTTTATGGCGGTAATAATAGTGGGCTAACTGATATCCCTGTATGGGCGGCTGAAGGAATAAGTACAGGTAGTGAGCTAGGCTCTAGCCTATGTGCAGCAGGAGATATAGATAACGATGGCTTTGCAGATATTGTAGCAGGAAGCTGGAAGTACTCAGGAGGGCAAACAAACGAAGGTGCTGTTTTTGTTTACTACGGCTCAGATAATCTCACTCTAAATGCAGCTCCTAATTGGATGTTTGAATCAGACCAAGCTGGTGCACAGTTAGGTTCCTCGGTAGCGGGTTTAGGAGATATTAACAGAGACGGTTTTATAGATATTGCTGCTGGTGCCCACCTTTTCGATGGCCGGCAAACTGATCAGGGTCGAATTTTTGCTTTTTATGGTCAAGCTCCTCGAGCTCTTATTAATGAATTTTCGCAGGGAAATAGAAACGAAGGAGCCGCCCAGTGGATAGAAATTTTAGTACTCCAAAATAACCTGGATATGCGTAACTGGACCGTCCGCAATGGTAATACTACTCTATTCACTTTCAGCCCTAATCAAGCTCTCTGGCAAGCCCTTCCTGCAGGTACTTTAATTATTATTTATAACGGTGGGGTTGCTGTAAAAGATACTCTTTTGCCTCCAGATGATTTGAGCATCAACGATTGCAACTACCGCATAGTAGTATCTTCTGCAAACCCTAACTTTTTTATTAATAGAAACTGGAATAACCTAATCAATTTTGATAAAAATACTCCTACCAACAATCCTCAACTCTACGATAATGCTACCCTTTTTAACCTGGGTACCCTGGTACATGACCTTGATCAAAATAATGAACCAGATTTCATAGACTTACGTCCTTCTCAAACTTCCGAAGCAATAGCTTTTCAGGGAAATAACTATAATCAACTTAAAAATTCAGCTCGATGGCAGTCCATACGTTCAAATGAATACAACACTCTAATTACACCCGGGAACCCTAATGGTGGAAATAATAATAACCTAGTTTATGGTTTGCGTCCTCCTACTGCTATTTTACGCCTTAATCACTCCAAGTCCCAATTCTGCTTTGGAGATTCTATTCTTTTCCAAGCGGAATTTACAGGCGGTAATCCCCCCTTTCATTTGCGAATTACAGACGGAACTCAAAATTGGGATTTCAGAAATATCTTAACAAGAGTATTTGACTTCAAAGTAGGTGGAGTAAGTGTAGGAAGACGTTCTTTTCGAATTGAAGAAATAAATGGCAGACCAGGTAGCATTGAATGTGGACTAATCACTTTAGATATTTTGAATCAGCCTGCTGTCCCTAGTTTAAACTCCGTTACTCGGATTTGTCAAGCAGGCGCAGTGACTCTTACAGCCAATCCTGGTATAGGGGGTGATGAAATCCGATGGTATGCCCGACAAGATACGCAAAGTCTACTTTTTACAGGTGCTGTATATGCCATTCCTAATTTAACTGCCACTACTACTTATTTTGTAACTACTCGCAATCGCTTCACCGGTTGCCAAAGTACTTTTTCACCAGCTACTGTAATTGTAGGAAATGGACAAAAACCTATTGTTTGTATCCTTTCTTCGTTGGATTTACTTCCTAATTTAGATGGAAGAATTTTTGCCAGTGCCAATGGTGGTACAGGCGGACGCTATCTTTTTGAAATAGAAAATTTAGGATTTCCTAATACAGAGGGTAATTTTACCAACCTCCGCCCAGGCACTTATACTATCATTGCTACCGATAGTAATAATTGTATAGGTCGTTCAGCACCTGTTGCAATCAGTAGCATTAAAGATAATCGTACTGCCCTAATTGCTCGAGGGGGGGATGCAGATGAAGTTATCTATAGTATTGCTTCTACCTCAGATGGCGGCTATATTTTGGCAGGTGCCACTCAAAGTTTTGGTGCTGGCAAACAAGATGCTATTTTGATGAAAGTAGATGCAAATCTAAATCCTACTTGGGTACGCGTTTGGGGTACTCCAGAAAACGATGCATTTCACAAGGTAATTGTAACGCCCGAAGGTGGGTACCTTGCAGTAGGTTTTGCAGAAAACATACCCAATAATCCGGACTTCTTGGCAGTTAAAGTATCTCCCATGGGCGCGCTCGAATGGCGTAGAACTTATTTTGATGCTATTTCAAGAGATACAGCTTTTTATGTAATAAATACACGTGATAAAGGCTACCTTATAGTAGGTTCTTCTGCTAGCGGAGGCAATAGTGATATGGCAATTGTTAAAATAACGCAAAACGGACAAACCCAATGGGCACGATTTATTGGCGATATTGGTAACGAAAAAGCCGTAGCAGCACTAAATCATTGTAAGGGAGGATATGTAGTAGGAGGAACAACTACTAGCTTTGGCAGCGCAGACCTCTATTTAGCACTTATAGCTGAAGATGGGGTTGTTATTGATGAAAAAATTTTAGGCGAGGCTAGCAGAAACGAAATTTTTAGCAATTTAACTAATACTCCTGATGAGGGCTACTTAATTGGAGCACAAGTAATTAGCAATAACAATTCAGATGCACTAATTGTAAAATTAGATAGCAATTGGAATCTTAACTGGGCAACCCGCCTTGATGGCCAAGGTCAAGAAAATGTAGCTGGTGCGCAGGTTGTTCCTCGTGGCTTGGGGTACGTAGTTAGTGGAAGTGCCACGAGCTATGGCAGTGGCTCTTTTGATGTTTTTTTAGCTCGCCTGGATCTTAACGGAAACATTATTTGGCATAGGGCTTACGGTGCTAGCTTAGCAGACCAAGCTTTTGATATGTTAGCCACCTCAGACGGAGGCTTTTTGGTAGTAGGTAGCTCTCGTAGCTTTGATGTTTCTAGTGAATTTATGATTCTCAAAACTGATGCTAATGGCCTCCTTACAGCAAGTAACTGTACTAACAGCTTTCAAACTACAGTAACTCGTAGCCAGACTTTTCTCAATTTAGCCAATCAACAAAATGCAGGCTTAAGTGTAAACACTACCAATAGCTTCGAAAATCCACAGCCTGATTTAACTATTAATTCAGTTACTACCTCAGAATTATTTCCTTCTATTGCTTGCGGCTTAAGTACCCCTACTGCTAGAGCTGAAATCATTACCACTCAAAGTACTACTATTTGCCGTGGGCGCAGCAGTAGTTTCCGAGTAAGTTTTACGGGTAAAGCTCCCTGGAGCTTGCGCTATACCGTAAATGGAGCGCAAGAAACAATTATTAATAATATTAATACTCCTGAGCTAGATATCTCCGTACAACCTAATAACTTAGGCATATTTGAATATGCTCTAAGAGAAGTTAGAGATGGAGATAATAATATTGGAACAGTAGGTAGTCAAACTTTTCGCTTAACAGTTACTCTTACCTCCCCTGCCACTGCTATATTAGTAACTACTCAAGACCAACTCTGTGTACCAGGGCAAGCTAATCTACTAGTAAATTTGACAGGTACTCCCCCTTGGAGCCTTTCTTACGTAGTAAATAATAGCAGTGTAATTACAGACATTAATATTTTAAGCACTCCCTATAATTTTAGTCCTACTATTCCTAACGTAGGCAATAATATAGTGCGTTTAGTAGGAATCCAAGATGCAAGTGGGTGCACAGCCTCAGGAACAGTCAGTGGTCAAGCCTTAGTACAAGTGCAAGCGTCTACTCCTTTGGAAATTGATTTACTAAGTCAAACTAATGCCGATTGTAACGGCAATAATGCTAGTTTTCGGGTAAGTACCAGGGGAGGAGGTAATTTAGCAATAGTATACTCTCTAGATGGTATTAATTTCAATAACACTACAGGAATTTTTAATGACCTAAGAGCAGGTAATTATATTGTTACAGCTAGGTCGGGAGCTTGCTTGGCTGTGAGAGAAATCAATTTATTAGGTGCTGTAGCCCCTGAAATTGTTAGTATCAATACTGCGCCTCGAAGCACGCAAAATACTGTAGCTATAGTATGGAACGGTACGGAAGGAGCCCGTAGTTACATTTTAGCCTATAAGCCTAGCGGAACAAGAGTGTGGCAAGAAGTAGCCAACATTACAGCTAATACATATAACTTAACCCTCGATTATGATACCCAATACGACTTTCGAGTACGTGCAGTTTGTCCTAATAACGTGCTTAGTGAATGGTCAGAAATACGTACATTCAGAGTACCTGCAGACCCCACTAATCAAGGCTGCTTACAGGGCATTCCAAGTATTATTTCTATTTCTTTAGTAGAAACACCAGAAAGAAATACAGTACGTGTAGTTTGGGCATCTGTAAGTGGTGCTATCAATTATATTTTACAATTTAGAAATACTAGCACAGGTGGTGCTTGGCAAGAAGTACGAGGCTTTACAAATACTATTGCTAATATTATTTTAGAACCAGGTTTTAGTTATGACTTTCGTGTACAAGCAGTTTGTGGCACAGGTACCAGTCCCTTTTCAAACATTCGTTCTTATACCTTGCCTCCTATTACCCCTAGTGCTTGCTTAACAAACCGTCCTAATATTTTAAGTATTACAGCACTCAACACTACCGCTATTGCAAGCTTAATACGCATTACGTGGAGTGTGGTCTCTGGTGCAAGAAGCTATATTGTAAGTTACCGAGAAACACCCGCAGGAGATTGGATAGAGGTAAGGGGCTTTACAAGCGCAATTGCCGAAATCAATTTGGAAAATAACGTTAATTATGAATTTCGAGTTCGAGCTATTTGTGATGGGAGTGTCCAATCTGACTGGTCAATAACAACAGGATACCGTACTCCTTCTGTAAATAGTCCTTGCCTTAGTAATCGTCCTACTATCACAAATGTAAATACGGAAAGTGTTTCAGGAGCTGTAGCTAATGTACGTGTAAACTGGAGCGCTGTAAATACTGCAAGGCAGTATAATCTTCGTTATCGAGTAAGAAATACCACAGACCCATTTCAAGAAATTCGAGGAATTACTACTACTACTCTTCTGCTTTCCCTAGAAGCTAATACTACTTATACCTTCGAAGTACAAGCTATTTGCGAGGGAGGGTTGATTTCTGACTGGTCCACTGCAGCAATTCATACTACACCTGAGCCTCAAGCAACAGAATGTGCCACTGCTAACCTTCAAATTACCAATATCGAAGTTATCAGCAGTGATGCCACTACCGAAACCATTCGCCTAAGATGGGCGCCTTTAGCTACTGCTCAAAGTTATAATGTTTCTTACCGCACTAATAGCGTAGAGCCTTGGGTAGAAGTAAGAGGAATCCGAACTAATAGCTTAGACCTGGTAATTAGCAAAGAAAATATTTACGAATTTCGTTTGCAAGCAGTTTGTACAGGGGGTGTAACTTCCTCATGGTCAGTTGCTCGCTCTTATACTCCGTCTTCGGGCAATGGTAGCTCCATTTGTGCTCAGTCCTCCCCTAACATTACTTCTATTACCACTCCTAATCCACAATCCGCTAATGTAGTAAGAATTAGCTGGAACTCTATAGTAGGAGCTGCGTACTACCTCTTAGAATACCGGCAAATAGGAACAATACCCTTTCGGGAGGTACCTAATATCACAACTACTTCATTAGATTTACCCTTAGACTATAGCACAACTTATGAATTTCGAGTTCGAGCTTTTTGTAGTGCTGGGATCCCCTCTCAATACTCCTCAATTGTTAGTTTTAGTACTCCAGCGCTTCCTGGTGGAGGAAGTACAACTAATTGTCCCCCTCCTGGCGGCATCAATACCCAGATCATTAATGCTAATACAGCAGTAGTAAACTGGGAACCTATTACCCAAAATGCTACTTGCTATATAGTTTCTTTTGGTTTACAGGGTACTAATCCAGCAAATTGGCCTCAATTTGTTATTCCACATCCCGGTAATACTCTCAGAATGACCAATCTTATTCCTGCCAATAATTATTTTGTTCGTATTCGCACCAATTGCAGCTCTTGTGCATTGAATTCGGGCCAACTCTCTAACTGGAGTGCAAATGTGCCTTTTTCTACTCCAGCAGCTAAGCTTAACTCAAGCTTCCAAGAAGAAGTGTTGATAAAAGCTTACCCTAACCCTGCCCAGGAAGTACTACAAATTGAAATTTCTGGGTTAGAAAGTGAAAATGCGCTAATTAGCCTCTATAATTTAACAGGCGAAAAATTAATCACCACCTCTTTGGAAAGAAGTACAGAAACCTTAACTACGTACTTCAATTTGGGGCAGTTACCTGCAGGTCTTTACTTGTTAGAAGTAAAATGGGGCAATAAACAGTTTACAGAGAAAATTATCAAGCAATAACACTTTTAACTAATAACTAAACTCATTGCCCAAAGGCTACCTAAATTTAATTAGGTAGCCTTTTTATTTTTTATTTTGAAGTTAGATTTTTAAATTATTTTTTGCTTTCGCCCCAACGGTAGGTAGAAATGGGTATCCCCATTAAATCCAGAACCCTTGCAACAATCGTATCTGCTAATTCCTCAAATGTAGTTGGCTTAGAATAAAAAGAGGGGGAGGCAGGTAATATAATACCTCCTGCTTGAGTAAGCTTCAACATATTTTCTATATGAATTAAATTATAGGGGGTATCACGCAATACGCATATTAGTTGCCTGCGTTCTTTGAGGATAACATCTGCCGCTCTTGTGATTAGATCGTCTGAAAGACCATGAGCGATTCTCCCTAGGGTACCCATAGAGCAGGGGATAATTACCATATGCTTATACTGAGCAGAACCAGAGGCAAAAGGAGCCGCAAAATCATTCTGAGCATACACTTTAATAAAAGGAGGAAATACCATGGGTTCTTCTAGCTCAAATTGCCATACATCTGCGGCATTTTTTGAGAGAACCAATCCTACTGCTAGTTCTATAGGATTATTTTCGTTATACTTTTCAAGGTGATATACCAACCTCTTAGCATATATACTGCCGCTTGCCCCCGTTATTGCTATTACTATTTTTTTCATCCTATTATTTTTAGGACTCAACAATATATCTTATTTTTTGGTTTACTAGAGTGGGCAAGCTAATAGATAAATGTATGCGAGTACAGGAGGAAGAAATAAAGTATTATTAGTGGTGATGGACGGAATCGAACCGCCGACACGTGGATTTTCAGTCCACTGCTCTACCGACTGAGCTACATCACCAACCGTATTTCAATTAACGTGCTACAAAGTTAGGAAACAAACAGATATTAGTCAAGTGTAACATATCCTAATATCAAAAAATGATTTAAAAAGGCATAATTGAAAAACATTAGAACGATATAGAACGTAAACTATACTATAGTTACTTAGTTAATAATTTCCAAAATAAACTCACGCTTATTAGCAAATTTTTACTAGCTTTGCTATGCTTAATAAGTCAAAATATGGACAAAAAATAGGGGGGGGAAATAGTTGTAAATTAGTATCATTTTCTGTTGAAAGTAGAGTTTAATTATAATTTGCAGTATTGCAAAATCTCTTTTAATTTAAAAAGAGCCATTGAATAAAAAATGAGCGCAATAAGATTACTCGTTGTAGACGATCATAGAATTATTATCAACGGCATCCGCTCCATGCTAGAAGGAATAGAAGAAATTCAAATTATAGGAGAAGCCATAAATGGGCGTGAGGCGGTTGAATTCGTTAAGAAAAATGCAGAAAATGTAGATGTAATATTAATGGATATCAAAATGCCGGAAATTAATGGCATAGAGGCTACCAAGCAAATTTTAGAAAATTTTCCACATATTAAAGTTTTAGCTTTATCTATGTTTGATGATAATCTTTATATCACTAGCATGCTGCAGGCAGGAGCCCAAGGTTATATTCTAAAAAATACAGATAAGCAAGAGCTTATTACAGCAATTCAAAGAGTTGGGGAGGGAGAAACTTATTTTAGCCGTAAGGTTACCTCAGTGGTGATGCAAACTTTTATTTCTAAAAACATGGGTATCCCCCAAGCAGGCTTTGAAGTAAAGCCCGAAGAATTAACAGCTCGCGAAATAGAAATACTCAAGCTCATTGCTCAGCAACTTACTAACCAAGAAATAGCCGAGAAATTACTTATTAGCCCTAGAACAGTCCATTCGCATAGAAGAAGCCTGATGCAAAAAATAGGTGTAAAAAATACTGCAGGTCTAGTAAGATATGCTGTTCAAAATAAGTTGCTTGATGAGGAAAGTATTAGTAGTGATTAGGAGTGCAAAAAAATAAGTGTTTATTTTTAGATAGGGATGGTGTAATTAATGTGGATATTAATCGATATATAACTTCAATTTATGAAATACAATTTTACCCCCCTATCTTTGAAATAGCTTATTGGGCTAAACAAAAGGACTATAAAATTGTAGTTATTACCAACCAAGCAGGAATAAGTAGAGGTTTGCAAAGCTACGAAGAAGTAGAGGAAGTGCATCTTTTTATTCAAAAAGAATTTAATAAAAGGAACCTAAAAATTGATAAATTTTACTATTGCCCTCATCATCCTGATTTCTCAAAATGTTTTTGTAGGAAGCCGGGTACCCTAAATTTTGAAAAAGCAATAGCGGAATTCGATATCAACCCCCTTCATTCTATTATGCTAGGTGATAATATACGAGATATTCTTCCTGCCAAAAAACTAGGAATACCTACCATTTTAATTCACCCCCTACTACAACCTACATGTGCAACCTTTCAACTTGAAAAGCTAGAAGATACGCTTCCTTTATTGCGCCAAGTTTTTTTATAGAGAAATTATTCTTTTTGATTTTTATCTCTTGTTTTCCAAATTATTTCCGGACTATTAGTTTTCTTAGAGGCATAACGAGCAAATACAAAGAGCCAGTCAGATAGTCGGTTTAAGTATGCTAAAGCTAGCTCGTCTACTTCTACTTCTTGACTTAGGCGTACTACATTTCGCTCCGCACGACGGCAAATACATCTAGCTACATGAGCAAAAGAATTCACAATATGCCCCCCTGGTAAGATAAAGTTTCGTAAGGGTTCTAATTCTTTTTCCATTTCATCTATTGAAGCCTCTAATTCTTCTACGTCGTTAGAAGTTATATTAGGCAAGGGAAATTGGGAGGTGGCATCATTAGCTAAAATAGAGCCTATAGTAAATAAATTATTCTGAATTCGAGGAATTAGAGAAATATCCATATAAGCTTGCGCACTATCTCTTAAAACTCCAAGGTACGAGTTGAGTTCATCAATGGTACCATACGCTTCTAATCGCAAGTGGGCCTTCGATACTCGAGTACCCCCCAACAGACTGGTTGTGCCCTTATCTCCTTTCTTAGTATAAATCTTCATTTTAATTTAAGTTTTATCGATTTCAAAAATTGGTTGAGAAGAAAAAATTTCAGGATTAAGTTCTACCTTAGTAAATTCTGCCATTTTAGTCAAAATATTCATGAAATCCTGGGGTAAATCACTATCAAAGTGCATCCATTTCTTGGTTATAGGGTGGATGAAGCTCAGAGTTTTAGCATGCAAAGCTTGCCTAGGCAATAAATTTAAGCATTCAGTAATAAAACGTTGGTAGGATTTACTAGGTTTAGACTTCAGAATGCGATTGCCTCCATAAAAAGTATCCCCAAAAAGAGTATGCCCTAAATATTTAAAATGCACTCTAATCTGGTGGGTTCTTCCGGTTTCTAACTTACAACGAACAAGGGTGCAAATTCCAAAACGCTGTAAGACCTGGTAGTGCGTTACTGCCGGCTTACCAGTGGAACCATCTTCTATAACAATAAATTTTTTTCTGTCACTAGGAGAACGGCTAATATGACCTATGATAGTTCCCTTATCTTGTTTCACATTGCCCCAAACAAGAGCATAATAATACCGGTGGGTAGTACGCTCGTAAAATTGCTTAGCTAAGTAAGTGTATGCTAATTCTGTTTTGGCTATCACCAAAATACCCGTGGTATCTTTATCTATTCTATGCACAAGGCCAGGACGGATACTTGTAGGCTCCACAAGCTGTGAATTGCTACGGTACTTAAAATGATATAAAAGTGCATTTATTAAGGTACCCTTAAAGTTACCGCACCCCGGATGACAAACTAAGCCCGCTTGTTTATTAATTACAATGATATATTCATCCTCATAAATAATATTTAGCGGAATATCTTCGGGCTGTAAGTCAGGGGCCGGTGGATAGGGCAAAATGATACTTATCTCGTCATAAGGCTTAACTTTATAGCTAGCTTTAACAGGCTGGTTATTGACTTTTACAAAGCCAGCAAGCGTAGCATTTTTGATGCGGGAGCGCGTAATGTGTTTAAGCCGATTAGCAAGAAAAATATCTACCCTTGTCAGGGTTTGTCCAGGATCTACAGTTAGGCGATAGTGTTCATAAATATTAATATGTTCGGTTTCATCCAGCCCATATTCTTCAGGGTCATATTCTAAAGGAATATACTGTTGCACATGCTCAGTAGCCATAGTATTTTCTATAAGTTCATGATATCATTAAACAAAATAAACACGGTAAGTATTACAAACATAATGAACCCAATATTCATAATTGCAAGCTGTACTTTAGTAGATAAGGGTTTGCCGCGTATCCACTCTAAAATTAAAAAACATATGTGAGCACCATCTAATATAGGCAAAATTGGCAACAAATTCATAAAGGCAAGAATCATGCTAAGTACGGCCAGCATATTCCAATGTGCCCTTAAGCCT
The DNA here is from genome assembly GCA_025057395.1 of Bacteroidia bacterium. Taxonomy (GTDB): domain Bacteria; phylum Bacteroidota; class Bacteroidia; order J057; family JANWXU01; genus JANWXU01. The sequence goes on from JANWXU010000089.1 coordinate 12,150, forward strand.
CCTGATTTTACAGACTTAGAGTACATATCATAAATTTTCACAGGACCCGATAAATTTTTTTGGGGGTCTGCTTCGCCGCTAAAAATTTTTTTTAATCCTTTAAGGTTGTCTCCTACTATACTAAAAGCTTCTCGAGTACCTGGAATAAAAGAAGTCCAAAAGCTATATTGAATATGATCAACTTTAAGCTCGTCCCGAGGGTAAATTCTTAAAAATTGTCCTGGTTTATGCCAAAAAGCAGGTAAAACAAGCGTGTCGTTCTTTCGAAGAATTGTTAGCTGTATTGAATCAGCATAAAAATCTTTCCAAAAATTTTCAAAGTCGACTAATTTTTGAAGGCGAATATTATGAACCATTAAAAGAGTGTCGCCTTCTTTTAAGTTGCTAACCAACTTTTTATTTTGGATATGAACTACTAAAAATGAATCTAGCGTAAAGCCACTTTGAAAATTTGAGTCAACTTGTGTATAGGCCCAAACTTCTTTGCCTTTACGCTTTACTTTTAATTCTAAAACATTTCTTTGCTGTATAAATGTCCGCAGCTCATTAAAACTAGCTATGGTTTTATCATTTATTTTTAAGATTTGGTCTCCTTTTTGTAGCCCAATTTTAGCGCCTATACCTCCAGGCTCTACAGAATCAATTTTTGCAGGAATTAGCCTGTAGAAAAGAACAGGCTCTTTAGGAAGATGGGCAGTAAATTCATTCAAAAAAGTAGAAGGAACTTTTATTTTTTTCTGCTGCCCATTTCGGATAATTGTAAATTCTGTTTCATCTTCTAATAAAAGGCTGATATTATTAATTTCACTAAAATAAGTGACGGGCTTGCCATTAAGAGCAATTATTTTATCGCCAGTTGCAAAACCTAATTTTTGACAAGCTGAATGGGGAGGAACATAAATTCCTCCTAAGCGATTAACTTCGCGAATAGGTTCTTTTTTTTCGCCATATGCAAAAAAGAGCATAGAAAAAATAAAAACTCCTAGTAGCATATTCATAAAAACCCCCCCGAACATTACGATAATTCTTTGCCACGCAGGTTTAGAACGAAATTCCCAGGGCTGGGGCGGCTTAGCGGCAAACTTATCATCCATCGATTCATCTACCATACCCGCAATTTTGACATATGCCAGAATCGGTAATACTCCAAGCCCGTATTCTGTTTCTTTATGTTTAAAAGAGAAAATCTTAAATGGCCAGTCTAAAAAGATATAGAACTTTTCTACTTTCATTCCAAACCACCGAGCTGGTAAAAAATGCCCCAGCTCATGAACAAACATTAAAAGGCAAAGACCTAATAAAAAACCCAAAAAAGTAATTATTGGCTCTATAATATCTGTCATATTTTTTGGTAGTGTTGAAGAAGAAACTCCCTGGTAAAGATATCTGTTTCTAACAGCTCGGCTAAAGAAGGATTGGCTATAAAAGGAATCTTTACTAAGGCTTTTTCAATTACATGATAAATTTCTAAAAATTTAATTTTCATCTGCAAAAATAGTTCTACAGCAATCTCATTAGCCGCATTCAAAATGCAAGGTACGTTACCTCCTCTTTCTAAAGCATGGCGAGCGTAAACGACTCCCTTGAAAACATCATGATTCACAGCTTCAAAGGTAAAACTAGGAAAATCTTGAAAAGAAAAAGGCTTCAATGAATTACTACAACGATTGGGATAAGTAAGTGCATATTGGATAGGAATCCGCATATCAGGTGTTCCAAGTTGAGCTTTTAGACTTCCATCCACGAAACAGACAAGCGAGTGAATCACAGACTGAGGGTGTATTACTACATCTATCGCCTCTGTATCAAATAACCATCGTGCCTCTATTATCTCTAGGCCTTTATTCACTAAGGTTGCTGAATCAATGGAAATTTTGCGCCCCATCTGCCAGTTAGGGTGTTTGAGCGCTTGGGAGGGAGAAACATCTTCTAATTGCTGAATTGTAAATCCGCGAAAGGGTCCACCCGAAGCCGTTAGATAAATTTTTTGAACACTTGCTCTTGCTTCTCCTACTAAGCATTGAAAGATTGCTGAATGTTCACTATCCACAGGCAAAATACTAACTGCTTTTTCTTTGGCTTTATTCATAATAAGAGCACCTGCAATTACTAAAGTTTCTTTATTAGCTAAAGCTATTTGTTTGCGTGCTTCGATTGCAGCATAAGTAGGCAACAAGCCAGCAGCCCCTACCAGAGCTACTAATACACAGTCTACGTCTTCCCGCCTTACCACCTCCAGCAAGCCTTGCTGACCCGATAGCACTTCAATAGGATATTCTGCTAGTTCTTCTTTTACCCTTTGCCATTTCTCGCTTTCGCCAATAACCACAGCATTAGGTAAAAATTCTTTAGCCTGTTGGATAAGCAATTCATCATTCGAATGAGCTGTAAGTACAGTAGCTTTTAATAAATTAGGAAAAGACTTGATAACTTCTAAACTTTGCCTGCCAATCGAACCTGTAGAGCCTAATATAGCAATTGATTTAACAGGCCTTTTTTCTTGTTTGCGTAAGTTCATCGACATAAGGAATGGAGCTTCTTAATAATAAGAAGCTAAAAAGCCTTTGATATCTCTTACTATTATGACTATATTTAAAGAACAATTTCTGCCTTAAAACATTAAATATACGCTTTAATTTTAACAAAAATAATATGCCCTCAGTAGTATCTGCTCAAAAGCAGCGAATTCTCGATTTCATTGAAAATAATAGTGCTCCTTTTCTTTTTATCACAGGCAAAGCAGGCTCAGGCAAATCGACTCTTATCAAAGAATTTTGCAGTTATACTAAGAAAAGGTATGCTATATTGGCCCCTACCGGTATTGCAGCCTTAAATGTAGGGGGGCAAACTATTCATTCCTTCTTTCGATTTCCTGCCGATTTCTTTGATAGATATACAACTATCAAAAGTCAAAGAAATAGTTCACTCTATAAAAACCTGGAGCTGATTATTATTGACGAAATTTCAATGGTAGATGCCAAATTATTGGATGATATCGACTATTTCATGCGTAAAAATGGGCGTGATTCTACTGCTCCTTTTGGAGGAACGTGTGTAGTTGCTTTTGGTGATCTTTTTCAACTTCCGCCTGTGGCTCAAGAAGAAAAATTAGCTCTAATGTATGCATTAGGTTACGAATATAATTCTTTTTATTTCTTTGGAGCTCACATTTTCAAAGAAGTTCCTATTAAAGCTATAGAACTGAAAACCAATTATCGCCAAATAGACGAAAAATTCTTAGAGTTATTAAATCATATTCGGATGGGTAAAATTGATTCTTATCAGTTGGACCTACTAAACCAACGTTACATGCCCGAAATTAAAGATAATAACATTATAACTCTTACTACTACCAATGAGGCTGCAAGAAGTATTAATAGATATAACCTGCGGCACTTAACAGGAAAAGAATACACATATAAAGCACAAATTTCAGGAGAAATTCATCCCCAAAGTTATCCTACCGAAGAAGAACTAATCTTAAAACCTAACGCTCAAGTAATATTTATTAAAAATGATACTGCCGAAGGCCGATGGGTAAATGGAACTATAGGAGTAATACATAGTCTAGATAAAGATAGGGCATATGTAAAAGTTAATAATAAAATTCACGAAGTGGAACCAGTAGAATGGGATAAAATACGCTATGAATATAGTGAAAATCATGATAAAAAAATAGTCTCCAAAAAAGTAGGTAGCTTTAAACAGCTTCCACTCCGCTTGGCTTGGGCAATTACCATTCATAAAAGTCAAGGGCAAACTTTTGATAAGGTAATCATCGACATGGGAAATAGAGCCTTCGCAGCAGGACAAGTTTATGTAGCACTTAGCCGCTGTACCTCATTAGAAGGAATTTATCTAAAAAGACCTATAAGCCGTCAAGAAATCTTTACAGACTCCCAAATTATAGAATTTATGAATCACCT
>JANWXU010000008.1 GCA_025057395.1 Bacteroidia bacterium
ATAGGAAAAAAGTAGACTGGCGCTTAGTCATAATCGGGGTTATTTTACAAACCCTAACAGGAATCTTACTAACAAAGGTAAAAGGTATATCCACTTTATTCGAGTATCTGAGTAATATTTTTGTTAGCATCATAGATTTTGGCCAGGCAGGAATTTCTTTTCTTTTTGGCAATTTAGCGCTAGCTCAATTCGAGGACAAATTTGGGTTTGTCTTTGCTATACGCGTTCTACCTACCATTATTTTCTTTGCTTCTTTAACAAGTGGCCTCTATTACTTAGGCATATTGCAAAGAGTAGTTTATGTAATTGCTTTCTTAATGGAAAAAACAATGAGGGTTTCGGGGCCAGAAGCTCTTTGTGCGGCAGGAAATATTTTTTTGGGGCAAACGGAAGCTCCCTTACTTATCAAACCCTACCTAAGTAAAATGACCCGCTCACAATTGTTTTTGGTAATGACAGCTGGAATGGCTACTATAGCGGGAGGAGTGATGGCAGCTTTTGTAGAATTTTTAGGTGGAGGTAGCAGGCAAATGCGCGAAATGGTCGCTGCTCAATTGGTGAGTTCTTCGGTAATGAATGCAATTGCTGCAGTCTTTGTTGCTAAAATTCTACTACCTGAAGAAAAAAAAAATGATGCAGCCCAATCCTTAAAATATAGTAAAGAAAAAATGGGTTCTAATTTGATAGATGCTTTTGCCCTTGGCGCCGGCGATGGATTAAAGCTTGCGGTGATGATAGGAGCTATGCTATTGGCATTTATTTCCCTTATCAATCTTTCTAATTACTTGCTTCAAGATAAAATCGGTGCTTTTTTAGGACTGAATGCATGGATAGCAGAGTACACTGCTGGAAAGTTTCAAGGGCTATCTTTGCAATTTATTCTAGGACAAATTTTTCAACCTATAGCTTTTTTAATCGGCGTAGATTGGAATGATACTTTAGTTTTTGCAAGTCTTTTAGGAGAAAAAACAGTAATTAATGAGCTAGTAGCTTTTAAGTCTTTATCTGAAATTCCTTCGGGCATGATTTCCGCAAAAACTAGAGTTATGTGTACCAGTGCATTATGTGGGTTTGCAAATTTCAGTTCGATTGCGATTCAAGTGGGGGGGATAGGAACTTTAGCACCTGAGCAAAGGCCTCAAATTTCTAAACTAGGATTATATGCTGTTTTAGGAGGTAATATTTCTTCCTTGCTTACAGCTACTCTCATGGGAATTTTCTATTCTTTTTAAGGCTGCACAAAATCAATCCCTTATCAATCTAATTCTTAAGGCCCTATAAAATAGCTTATGGTTCCAATGGTTCAATTTAGCTTGATGGTAGTGGTTGTTATCTTCTCAATAGCGCTCAAAGGAATAGCCCAACAAAGATGCGGAATAGATGCTCTTTATAAAAAGACTTCGTGCCTCAATTTTAATTTTCTAAAAACGCAAACTTTAAGAGAAGATAGTATTTTTTTTATTCCTCTTGTAGTTCATATCATTCATAATGAAGGGGAAGAAAAAATTCCCTTGCACCAAGTTTATAGCCAAATATATGCACTGAATCGAGACTTTAGAAGATATCCTTATACTTTGGGGTATGGTAGCGGAGTAGATATGGAAATTGAATTTGCACTAGCGCAGCGTACTCCAGAGGGCAAAGTTTGTTCGGGAATTAACTATATTCAATCCCCATTAACTAATCACCGTATTGATACTGCTGAAATTGCACTAAAGAGCCTTATTCATTGGCCAGCAGACCAATACTTGAATGTATGGGTGGTTAGAAGTATTGAAGATGCTAGTGGTAAAAAGTATTTAGGGTACGCGCGTTATCCTACCAGAGATTCTTCCCAATACTTTTTGGATGGTGTAGTGGTTGTTTATAATGCATTTGGTACAAAGGGTACGTTGCGTTCTGAATACAACCAAGGTAGAACTTTAACGCATGAGGTAGGTCATTGGCTAGGGCTAGCCCATACTTTTCAAGATAGTTGTCATTTTAATTGTGCTTTAGAGGGAGATAAAATTTGTGATACTCCACCTACCAAAGGGCCTAATTATAATTTTCCAGGTCGTCAAAATACTTGCTTGGAATCAGAAGATAAGCCAGACCAAACCCGAAACTATATGGATTATGGGAATGATGCTCATTTAGATATATTTACAAGAGAACAGAAACAGTGGGCTCATCAAGTATTAATTACTTTTCCTGAGCGGCATCGGATTTGGCAGAAGGAAAATTTAGAAAAAACAGGTATTTTAAAAGAAGCTCCTCCCTTAGCGTTTTTCACTTCAAATACGAGGATTAGTTGCATAGGGCAGTCGATTAAGTTTAGAAGTTTAGCCTTGCAAAATGCTAGCTCTTTTGAATGGTTTTTTGAGGGGGGTAATCCTGATTTTTCTTCAGAGAAAAATCCAATTGTTCAATATACAAGGGCAGGAAAATTTGGAGTTACGTTGATTGTGAAAAATGAAGTGGGGATAAGGGATACCCTAAGGTGGCAAAACTACATTACGATTTTGGATACTGTTTTTGTGCTTCCCTATGAAGAGGGTTTTGAGGGAATTATTTTTCCGCCTGTAGGTTGGAGTATTGTAGATGAAGATGAGCTTACTTTTTCAAGTCGTACTTTTACACGTTCGCCGACGAATGGGAATGGAGGGAAAAGTAGAGCCTCTGCTCGTCTAAACTTTTTTAACTATAATGGCTATGGGCAAAAAGATGCGCTTCTTAGTCCTTTTTTTGATGTACAAAATTTAGACAGTTTAGTGATTCGATTTTGGTATGCTTACCAGGGCTTAGAAAGTGCAGAGGGGGGATATAGGTATAATTATAGTGATACTCTAGCTCTATACTATTCATTAGACTGTGGTATAAGTTGGAATCTAATTTGGAAAAAGGGAGGTACTCAATTAGCTACGCTGACTCCCGAATTTGGTTCTACGCCTTTGATAGCTGTGCCGCCCGATAATTGGAAAAAATGTGAGGTGATTTTACCCCTTGATAATAGAGAAAGAAATAAAGTTCAATTTCGTTTAGAGACTATTAATGGGTTTGGTAATAATCTCTATGTAGACGATTTTGAAGTTCGACCCTATCCAGAGACTATTACTGATCTGGATTATGATATGCGATCTTTCATAGAAACGGTAATAAAATGGCCTTCAAATCCTACGCCCAAGGATAAAATTAGAGTATCTTTTTTCTTGAATGAAGGTTCTTTTTTTAATATTCAGGTTATAGACGGACTTGGAAGAAAGCACTATGAAAAGCAAGAAGAAAAAGGGAAAGCAGGAGAGTATATTTTGGAATTTTCTTTACCTTGTGCTGGCTACTATTACCTTAGCTTACTAACTCGAGATAGAAGGTATGCTACTAAATTATGGGTGTATTAGCCTTAATAGGAGGATATTCTAAAAGAAAAGCCCACGTGCCAAGCTAGGCTCAAATTTCGGGTTACGGCTGGGGTAAGAGGTCTATCAAATTTAATTCCCTCTTGAGTAACATAGGTTTGGTACATTGTACCTTGCACTACTGTTTTTCGGATATCCGAAAGTCCGTATTCAAATCTTCCTTCTGTAAAAAGGCTAAAGTTTTCGCTAAGGCGAAATTCCAAGCCCATTCCTATGCAAAACTCGAGTATCACATTTTGGTAATAAGCTGTAGCATTTAATGTTTGCTTTTTAAGTTGGATTTCTTGAAAAAAAATTTCAGGTAAAAATAATTGGCTATTGAGTAATATACCTAACTGTAAGCCTAAGTTCATATAAAATCGAGTCTTATTTTCGGGGGCAGTGTAACGAAATAATAGGGGCACTTTGAGATATTCATTTTGGAGCATAAAAAATTGCATTTTTCTTAGAGTGCGCTGAGGAAGATAAAAAGTAAGTAGCGTATCTTCGCGCGTTCCTTGTTTTACATAGCCCAAGCCTATATCGAGTCCTAACTCTGGAGTAAAACGGAGTCCTAAGTGTGTATATAAAGAATATCCTACCATCCAGCCTGCGTCTGGAAAAATAGAATAGACTTGTTTACAAAGAACAGGGGCGCCCTGAAAGGACCATGTGGTGGTAGTATTATTTTGTGCTCCTACTAATGAGAAAGCAAAAAAAAGCAAGCTTATTTGCAAGACTCGAAGCATTCAGTTTCTCTTAGGAAAGAAAAAGATCAGAAATTGTTTTTACCAAATATACTATATTTAAGGAAGATTGTTGGCTAGAATTTTTAATGAACCGCTATTATTTTACTCCCGGACCTTCGCAGTTAGAGCCAGGAATAGAAATATATTTTCGGCGAGCCCTACAAAATGGTATTCTTTCTACTTATCATCGTTCTGAGGCTTTCTCAAACTTGTACAGAAAAATACATAAGCTTTGCCAAGAAAAGCTACAATTGCCGGCTTCCTATTCCTTATACTTTTTTTCCTCGGCTACTGAGTGCTGGTCGGTATTAAGTGAATCAGTGGTTCAAGCTAAAAGCTTACATATTTGTAATGGGGCCTTTGCCCAGAAGTGGGCATATTATGCTGGTAATTTACATCCTATAGAAAAAATAAGTATAGAGGCCCTAGAAGAAAAAGACCATATTTTACCTTTAACTGATTTACTCTGTATTACTCTTAATGAGACCTCTAATGGTTCTTTTTTTCCTTTTTCGCTTTTAGCAAAGATAAGGGGCAATTTACCTAATCAATTGATAGCTTTGGATGTGACTTCTTGTTTAGGGGGAATTGAAATTCCTTGGGAGTTAGGGGATTTTTGGTTTGGTTCGGTTCAAAAATGTTTAGGCTTGCCTTCGGGGCTTGCCTTATTTTTTGCTTCTCCTGCCGCTGTAGAAAGAATTAATACCCAGCGCAAAAGTAATTTGCAGTATAACTCTTTATTTGCAGTACACCAGAACTTTTTGAAATATCAAACTACCCATACGCCCAATATTTTAAATATATTTTTATTGAGTGAAGTTTTAGAAAATAGGCAAAGTATTGAGTCGATTTCTAAAGATACATATTATTGGGCTTCTTGTTTTTATAAAGTGCTAGCGTCTCTACCTGAACTAGAACTTTGCCAACCTAACCCTTTATTTCAATCTCCTACTATCATAACTTGTACAGCTAGGGAGGCTACTATAAAGCAACTTCATGAGTATTTGCTGCTTCAGCATAATATTGTTATCGGGCAGGGATACGGCAAAGACTGCGCTACCTCTTTTCGTATTGCTAATTTTCCTCAGATGCCCCCAACTTGTAAAGCACAGTTAATAGAAATACTAGTAGATTTTTTTGGCAAAAAGTTTTTGAATGGAGGCTGAAGGCTTAATTTTAGCAGCGGGCCCTTGAGAAGAGCAAACTCCAAGGGCCCTAAAGTAAGTTAAACTTAATTTTCTCGTTTAGCAATAGGTACGAAATCACGCTTTGTAGGCCCCATATAGACTTGGCGCGGGCGCCCAATAGGCTCTCGGTTTTCTCGCATTTCTTTCCACTGAGCTATCCAGCCAGGAAGACGACCGAAAGCAAACATTACCGTAAATTTATCAACTGGAATTCCGATGGCGCGCAAAATAATACCCGAATAAAAATCTACATTAGGATAGAGCTTGCGTTCAATAAAATAAGGGTCGTTAAGTGCTACTTCTTCTAATTTTTTTGCGATATCTAGGACGGGGTCATATATACCTAGCTTGCTGAGCACTTTATCGCAGGCTGCTTTGATAATTTTTGCTCTCGGATCGAAGTTTTTATATACCCTGTGGCCAAAGCCCATCAGGCGGAAAGGATCATTTTTATCTTTAGCTTTATCTATCCATTTTTGAATATTTCCACCGTCCTCTTTAATGCGCTCAAGCATTACAATCACTTCTTGATTAGCTCCTCCGTGTAATGGACCCCAAAGTGCACAGATACCTGAAGATATAGCTGCATAGAGGTTGGCTTGTGAAGACCCTACTAGGCGTACTGTGGAAGTGGAACAATTTTGCTCATGATCAGCATGCAAAATCATAAGCTTATCGAGCGCATCCACTACCACAGGGTCTATATGATATTCCTCCATGGGGGTGGAAAACATCATATTTAGAAAGTTCGAGATATAGTCTAAATCATAGCGGGGGTATACATAGGGCTCACCTATTCTCTTTTTATAGGTCCAAGCAATAAAGGTAGGCATCTTGCCTAGTAGGCGAACAATAGAATGGTCGACAAGCTCAGGTGGACGGTTAGGGTCTAGAGATTCTGGGAAGAAAGCGGACATAGAACATATAGAAGAGGCTAGCATTCCCATAGGGTGGGCATGTTGCGGGAAGCCATCAAAGAATTTTTTATTGTCTTCATGGATAAGAGAATTTTGCTTAATTCTTAGCTCAAAATTGCTTAGCTCGTCTTTGGTAGGAAGTTTTCCATATATGAGGAGATAGGCTACTTCTAAAAAGGTAGATTGTTCAGCCAACTGTTCAATAGGATAGCCCCTGTAGCGTAATATACCCTCTTCGCCATCCAGAAATGTGATTGTACTAATAGTTGCGCCTGTATTTTTATAGCCAGAGTCTAAAGTTATATACCCTGTCTCGTCCCTTAGATTTCTGATATCGATTGCTTTTTCATTTTCGGTGCCTACTATTATGGGCAACTCATAGGTTTGGTCTTCTAAAATAAGTTGAGCTTTTTTTTCAGACATAGGAATTTGCTGAGATTTAAATAATAAATATTTAGTCTGTTATTTTGCAAGATTTTATAATTTTTAGATACTTTACAAATCAAATTAATTTGCTTCTGATAAGAGCTTCGCTAAGTTGGGTAAAAATACAAAATATTCAAACAAATTCAATTATTATTTATAAAAATTAGTAATCAGGTGAATGAGGCAGCTTTACTAACCGCAATTTATACTAAGCGCTCTTTTCTGTGCATAGGATTAGACACTGAGTATGAAAAAATTCCTTCCTTTTTGCATAAAGAGAGGGATCCTATTTTTAGTTTCAATAAAAGCATTATCGAAGCAACAGCTTCTTTAGCAGTAGCCTATAAGTTAAATTTAGCTTTTTATGAAGTATTAGGTATAGCTGGCTGGAAAACACTAGAGAAAACTTTGGAAATTATTCCTTCTAATATCCTGATAATAGCAGACGCTAAAAGGGGAGATATTCAAAATACTTCTCGCTTATATGCAAAAACTTTTTTTGAAACTTTTCATTTTGATGCTATTACTGTAAACCCTTACATGGGCAAAGATAGTTTAATTCCTTATTTTTCTTATCCAGAAAAGTGGGTTTTTGTATTAGCCCTTACTTCTAACTCTGGTGCTCAGGATTTTCAGCATTGTGTTGTTGCAGATGATATTCCTTTGTTTGAATATGTGATGCAAACGATAGCATTGATGCCTAAAAAAGCTGAAATAGGCTTTGTAGTGGGGGCCACTTACCCAGAAATTTTATTGCGTTTAAGAAAACGGTTTAATAATACATTTTTTTTGGTGCCTGGTATTGGCGCGCAGGGAGGTAATTTATCCCAAGCATGTAAAGCAGGACCTAAAATTTTACTCAGTGCTAGCCGCTCCGTTCTTTATGCATCCAATGACCACCATTTTGCAGAGGGTGCTTATCAGGCTGCTTTTGAAATGGTAGCAGAAATGCAAAAAAATTTTGATTTTAAGCAAACATATTGACGTAAATGGCAGGAATAAGTTGAAAAAATTGATAAACATTTTATTCCAGCAATTGCTAGGCCTTCTAAGTTTTTTTTATGGGCTAATTATTGAATTGCGCAATAGAGCGTATGATAAAAGAAAACTAAAGATAGTATGTTTTCCTGTTAAAGTGATTTCAATAGGCAATCTTTCGGTAGGGGGTACTGGCAAAACTCCTATGGCTGCTTTTATTATAAATGCTTTACTAAAAAAGGGTTACAAAGTAGCTTATCTAAGCCGTGGCTATAAGAGGAAAACTAGGGGTTTTCAACTTTTTACACACGGAAAAACAAAAGTCGAAAGCATAGGCGATGAGGCTTATCAAATTGCTATGCAGTTTCCTCATATTTGTGTTGCTGTTTGTGAAAAAAGGGTAGAGGGAGTAAGGCGGATTCTGGCGTGTTCTCCAGTGGATTATATTGTTCTAGATGATGCATTTCAGCACCGTCAGATAGGTAGAAATTTGGATATTGTGATGATAGATGCCACTTGTTCGCCGTTATTAGATAGTTTACTTCCTAAAGGACGTTTAAGAGAGCCTATAAAAAGCCTTAAAAGGGCTCAAGTGGTGTGCATTAATAAGTGTATGAATTGGGAGCAAGGAAAGTACTTAAAAGCAGCTCTGCGCACTAAGGGTTATTTGCTTGATAACACTTTGGTGTTTTTATGTTATTATCGAATAAAAGACACTTTAAATAGTCTTAGTCCAATATTGAACTCCCTTTCTGTTTCTGAAGCTTTAAGGTATGAAGCATTTGTAATTTCGGCTTTAGCAAACAATATAGCCTTTTCTCAATTTTTAGAGAATAATGGAATCAGGGTTGTTCATACAATGTTTTACGAGGATCATCATTTTTATACAATACTAGATATTCAAAAAATTATTGTTATCTACAAAAAATTAAAAGCTTTGAAAAAAGAGATTATTATTTTAACGACCGAAAAGGATGCCACTAAGCTAAGGCCTTTTTTTATCCAAAATAGTGATTTTCAAGATTTACCTATTTTTGTAGTTGGCATAGAATTAGCTTTTTATGAGAATCTCAATGTGTTTGAGCAGGTTTTAGATCTTTAATTTTGTTTCAGGGTATATGACAATAAGCCAACAATTTAGTGAGACTTTCACTTATATAAGGAAATTTTATCAAGATGAGCCTACCATTGGAATTGTTTTAGGCACGGGAATGGGGAAGTTAGTGGAGCATATTCATGTTCAAAAACAAATTGCTTATAATTTTATTCCTCATTTTCCTATTAGCACTGTAGAAAGTCATTTTGGCAAGCTCATTTTCGGTACGATAGGAGATAAAAAAGTAGTTGCTATGCAGGGCAGGTTGCATTATTATGAGGGGTATAATATGTTTCAAGTAACTTACCCTATTCGCATAATGCATTTATTAGGCGTAAAAGTGCTTTTTCTTTCCAATGCTGCAGGGGGGTTGAACTTAGATTTTAGAAAGGGAGATCTAATGATTATAAAAGACCATATTAACCTTTTGCCTGAGAATCCGCTGCGAGGTCCTAATTTAGATACTTTTGGCCCACGTTTTCCTGATATGAGTCGTCCGTATGACCCTGAGCTAATTCAAAAAGCAAAATTCATCGCCCAGGAAAATAATATTCCTATAAAAGAGGGAGTTTATGTAGCAGTACAGGGTCCCAATTTAGAGACACCCGCCGAATATCGCTTTTTACGCTTAATAGGCGCAGATGTAGTAGGAATGTCTACTATTCCAGAAGTAATAGTTGCCAATCACATGGGCTTAAAAACTTTTGCTATTTCTATTGTTACCGATGAGTGTGATCCTGATAATTTACACCCGCTCAAAATAGAAGACGTAATAGCAGTGGCCAACCAAACGGAGCCATATTTGATAACAATTCTTCTTAATCTTATTAAAAGTATACAGGTCTGAAAAAAATTTGAATAACCCCAGCGTATTTACTTGAATTTGTGGTTAAATGAGACCTTTTATTTAACCAAAAATAATTTGTATATTTAGGAAGTTTAAATCCAATCCATTTTACCCATGGAAATTACAACGATTACTCTAGAAAGCAATTCTATAAAAATTGAAGCTACCCCTAATTCCCGATTGCCAGGTGTAGATCTAAATAATGTAAAGTTTGGAAGTGTATTTAGTGATCACATGTTTATACTAGACTATGAAGAAGGCAAATGGCAAAATCCTAGAATTGTTCCCTACGGAGATATACTAATGAGTCCCTCCATTTCAGGTCTGCACTATGGACAGTCTATTTTTGAGGGGATGAAGGCTTTTCGGGATAAGGAAGGAAATATTCATATTTTTCGGCCTATTTTGCACCTTAAGCGCTTAAATAAATCAGCAGCGCGTCTTTGCATGCCCGAGGTGCCTGAAGACATTTTTTTAAAAGCTCTGGAAAAATTGATAAGCTTAGATCACCGCTGGGTTCCTAAATTACCCGGTGCTTTATATATTCGGCCCATTTTATTTGCAGTAGATGAGTTTTTAGGCATGCGTCCCTCCTTAAATTATAAATTGATCATTTTTACCCTGCCTGTAAATGTATATTATAATGAGCCTCTCAAAGTATATGTAACTACAGAGTATGTAAGGGCAAGTAGTGGAGGAATTGGGTATGTGAAAGCAGCGGGCAATTATGCGCGTTCTTTATTGATTAATAAGATTGCTCAGTCCAAGGGTTGTAATGTGGTTTTGTGGCTAGATGCTAAAGAACGAAAGTTTATTGAAGAATATAGTACGATGAATGCTTTCTTTGTAATTGATGATTTTGTGGTTACGCCACGCCTTACAGGCACTATTTTGGAGGGTGTTACGCGAGATAGTGTTATTCAGCTGCTAAAAGCTGAGGGCTACCGCATTTATGAAAGAGAAATAGCTATTGATGAAGTATTAGATATGCTTGAAAAGGGGCACCTAAAAGAAGCTTTTGGAACAGGTACTGCTGCTGTAATGGCCCCTGTGCAAGAAATTCATTACCGAGATAATGTATATAAGTTAAGTGACCATAGAACCTGGAAAATCTTTCCAACTATTGAAAAAAAATTAGCAGATATACGGGCTCTAGTTGTTCCCGATACTTTTAATTGGTTACATCATGTTTCGATCTAATTTTTGCTTATGTTTACTCCCCAGACTCTAGAAGGTAAAAATATATTAATTACAGGTGGCGGAAGTGGCCTAGGTTTAGCTATGGCTTCCCGTTTTGCTGAATTAGGAGCTAATGTAGCTATTTGTGGAAGAAATCTGGAAAGATTAGAGTCGGCAGCAGAACAGATCCAAAAGCAAGGTGCAAAAAAGGTAGCAATTTATGCAGTGGACGTTCGAGACTATGAAGGAGTAGGAAAAATGATCGATTACTTTATGCAAGAGTTGGGTTTTCTGAATGGGCTAGTAAATAATGCAGCTGGAAATTTCCTTTGTGCTTCCGAGGACCTGACGCCTAATGGATTTAAGTCTATTGTAGATATTGTTTTGCACGGAACTTTCAATTGTACTCAGCAATTAGGTAAGCGCTGGATACAAAATCAACAAAAAGGAACTATATTAAATATTGTTACTACTTATACAGAAACTGGCTGCGCCTTCGTTTTGCCCTCTGCCTGTGCCAAAGCTGGAGTTTATGCTCTTACTACTACCTTAGCCTACGAGTGGGGACCCTATGGTATCCGTTGTAATTCGATTGCTCCAGGGCCCTTCCCTACTGAAGGGGCATGGTCTCGTCTAATGCCTAATAAAGATTTTCAGCAAAGGTATATTAAACACCATCCAATGGGCAGGGTAGGAGAGCATATAGAACTAGCTAATCTTGCAGTATTTTTGATGTCCGATTTGGCACCTTATATTAACGGCGAATGTGTGGTTATTGATGGTGGCGAAAGGCTACAGGGCGCAGAATTTAATCAGTTTATGCATTTTGTAGATAGAAGTACTTTAAAGCAACTTTTTCAGACCATGCGACCTTCTAAAAAAGATAGTTAAATTTTATTCTTTCAAGGGGAACTTTGGAGTTCCCCTTCTCTATAGTTTTCCTCCTTAACTCCAAACTCCGTATTTTTCTTCTTTCCCTAAAACTCTCCATATGTTTCTGATTTCTTGCCAAGATATGTAGTGCGGAGGGTATTCTCGTTGATTTACACTTAGTAGCTGAAGTTTGGAGTTTGCTTTTGTACGTTTTAAGTATTTCAAAACTAAATAATTTTCTCCATAATGCAATATATAAGCGTCCCGAGGATGGATTGGAAGGTATTGCCAATTTTCTGGAAAAATTTCATGAGAAAATAAAATATCTCCCTCTAAAAAGTATGGCTCCATAGAAGTTCCTACTACTGAAAAAGCTATAGAAGCTTGCGAGTACTTCAAAGGACAAGGAATGTAAGTAATTTCCTCAAGGGGATTATCAAAGAGATAGCTTTGAAATCCTGCCTGTACAGAAATAGGAATTAAGGGTACACGCC
Source organism: Bacteroidia bacterium (assembly GCA_025057395.1). Lineage (GTDB taxonomy): Bacteria > Bacteroidota > Bacteroidia > J057 > JANWXU01 > JANWXU01. The sequence goes on from JANWXU010000008.1 coordinate 12,124, forward strand.
CTGGTATTTTTTCTAAGAACATATTTTAGCGTGGCTAGCAGGACAAGTTTACAAAAGAAAGAAAAAGTTATAGAACTTTTTCCCTACAAATTATTCTAATTTTTTTTAGATTAAATTATGGATAAAAATTTTAAAAAGCCATTCATAAAAAAGCCGTTTTTTAAAAAAACGGCTTTTTACTTATTACTAGGAGTGTATTTATTAATGGATGTGATTAAATTCTATCAGCTCCAAAGTAAGGAATGAGTGCTTTAGGGAGCAATATAGACCCATCTTTTTGTTGAAAATTTTCTACCATAGCAGCCACAATCCGGGGAAGTGCTAGGGCGCTACCATTAAGGGTATGGGCTAGGAACGTTCTCTTCTGATTTTTGGATTTTATTCTTAGTTTTAATCGATTAGCTTGATAACTTTCGAAGTTACTGATAGAGCTTACTTCTAGCCACTTTTTCTGCGCTGCACTGTAGACTTCCATATCATAGGTTTTTGCTGAAGCAAAGCCTAGGTCACCGGTGCATAACAAGGCAACACGATAAGGAAGTTCTAATTTATCTAATAATGTTTTCACGTAGTTAACCATTTCTTCTAATGTTTCATAAGAAGTATCAGGATGGGTAATTTGCACAATTTCCACTTTATCGAATTGATGAAGACGGTTTAGACCCCTTACATCCTTTCCATAGGAGCCTGCTTCCCTTCGAAAACATGGTGTATATCCGCATAACTTGATAGGAAGTTCACTTTCTTCAATAATTTCATCACGATAAAGATTAGTAATAGGAACTTCGGCGGTAGGAATCAGATATAATTCATCTTGATTAATGTAATACATCTGTCCGTCCTTATCCGGAAGCTGGCCAGTACCAAAAGCAGAGTCAGGATTAACTAGAATAGGGGGTTGTACCTCTAGGTAACCATTGTGGGTGGCTTGGTCTAGAAAAAAATTAATAAGAGCTCTCTGCAGCTTTGCTCCTTGGTGATAGTAAACAGGAAATCCTGCACCACTTATTTTACTTCCTCTTTCAAAATCAATTAATTTTTTTTCGGTAACAATATCCCAATGGCATTTGGCTTCCTCAAATAGCTGGATTGCAATTTCATTTTGGTAGACAATTACATTTTCTTCACTAGACTTGCCTATAGGAACTGAGTCATGGGGAGGATTAGGAAGCTGTGCCAAAAGTTGATGAATTTCATTTTCTAATTTTTGTAAAATTTCTTCTTCCTCACTAATAGAGGCTTTAAGTTGGGCTGTCTGCTTTTTGGCAGTTTCTGCCGCTGTATTATTACCTTGAGCAATGGCTATACCTACTTCTTTTGCAATTTTGTTCATTTCTGCTCTTTTGCTTTCCACGCTTTGTAGTAGGGCTCTTCTATTTTTATCAAGTTCTACAAGCCGCTCTATTTCTTGAGTTGCTTCGTATTTCTTGAGTTGTAGTTTACGAATAATATTGGCAGTTTCTTGCTGAATAACTTGAAGTTGAATCATAAAAACTTCAAAAAAATCAAGCGAAATAAATCATTTAGTAGCTAAAAAAAAATGTTGATTCTAAAAATAAAGATTAAATTTGCACTCATAAAGCCAACCTTAATATTAAATCATAGCTCACCAGGAAACAGTTAATTTTAGTTGCACAACCTCAATCTTAGTAACTTCCAATGTACGACATCGTTGAATTAAATAACAAGTCGCTCAATGAACTTCGCCAAATAGCGCAGCGACTGAGTGTTAAAAACTATGAATTGTTGAAAAAGGATGACTTGGTTTTTGAAATTACCCGATATTTGCAAGAGCATCCTGAATTTGATTTGAGCAGCATTATGTATCCTGAAGAAGATTTTAGCGGTAGTTTTGCAGAAGTGCCCTCTTTTCAGCGTAGTTTTGCTTATGAAGAAATGCTCGAAGACTATCCCCTTTCTTCAGCATCCTCGGAAGCATTGCCTGCACAAAAAGAACATGCTAAAAAATTGCGTAATCCAAAAGAAGAGTTTTCTGAAGAGCAACCCGAAGTAGTAGGGATGCAAAAAACGGAGTTTTTCAGCAGAGGAGTCCAGGAAGATAGCAAGCCTAAAGAATCTATAGAATCTAATATATTTAATGAGTCTGCAGAAGTTGCTTCGTCTACTGCCTCCCCGCAGCCTAAGCCTGTAGAAGTACTAGAACCCTCACCTTCTAATAGAAAAAGCAAGGACCGTAGCGATAAAAGAAGGAGTGGAAGTGATTATCATGAAAATAGCCGCTCTGCTTCTCATCGAAGAGACGATTTTTCTGAGTTTGAGGGTTTAATTGCTAACCAAGGGGTCCTTGAAATTTTAGAAGAGGGATATGGTTTTCTGCGTTCTCCCGAATACAACTACCTACCCTCTCCAGATGATATTTATGTCTCTCCCTCTCAAATTAAATTATTTGGGCTAAAAACGGGGGATACAGTGTATGGTCAAATTCGCCCCCCCAAAGAAGGTGAGCGATTCTTTGCTCTTTTGAAAGTAAACACTATTAATGGTAAACATCCGGATGAAATCAGAGACCGCGTACTTTTTGACCACCTAACTCCACTTTTTCCGGACGAAAAGTTTAATCTAACTAGTGACGATAAAGATGATTTATCTCTACGGCTGCTGGATCTTTTTGCGCCTATTGGAAAAGGGCAAAGAGGCCTAATTGTTGCTCAGCCTAAGACTGGAAAAACAGTATTATTGCAAAAGATTGCTAATTCGATTGCTAAAAATCATCCGGAAGTTTATTTAATGGTTTTATTAATAGACGAACGGCCGGAAGAAGTAACTGATATGTTGCGAAATGTACAAGCGGAGGTAATTGCTTCTACTTTTGATGAGCCCGCAGAAAGGCATATTCATGTGTCTAAAATTGCTCTTGAAAAAGCTAAAAGGCTGGTAGAGTGCAAGCATGATGTGGTAATCTTACTTGATTCTATTACTCGGTTAGCTCGTGCTTATAACGTAGTAATGCCTTCTACAGGAAAAATTCTAACAGGCGGCGTAGATGCCAACGCCTTGCAAAAACCTAAGCGTTTCTTTGGCGCTGCTCGTAAAGTCGAAGAAGGAGGCTCCTTGACTATCTTAGCTACTGCCCTAACTGATACCGGAAGCCGAATGGATGACTATATTTTTGAAGAATTTAAGGGTACAGGCAATATGGAACTGCAATTAGATAGAAAATTATCTAACCGGCGTATTTTCCCAGCTATAGATGTGGTAAGCTCCGGTACCAGGCATGAAGAACTCTTAATGGACCCTAAAACCATGCAGCGAGTATGGATTTTGCGTAAGTTTTTGACAGAAATGACTACGCTAGAATGCATGGAATTTTTGATAGAAAAAATGAAAGGAACCAAAACAAATGAAGAATTTTTACTTTCCATGAACGCATAAAAGACTATAAATTTTAATTTTAATAATATGATACCGTGAGTAAGGTGCTTAGCCTTACTCACTCAGCTGTTTAGCTCTATGGATAGTTAAGTCTAAATTAAAAGTGCAAAGCTTCTTACTGCTTTTTTTTTGTTTTTTTCTCATTCAGCCCTAGGAGAAATAGATACCGCTCAAAATGTAAAAAAGAAAGTCGAAATTTTCTCCTTTTTTCTTATACCCCGCTTTCTTGCAGCAGATTCTGTAGTAAGTAATTTATATAGAGGTGTAAAGGTAGAAGATTTTTATCTATGGGATTCTATAGAAAGACTTCGTGGCTTTACTCAGTCCTTAGGATTAAATGGCAAGCCTATCTTGAACTTTCAGAATGCTCTATTACCTAAGTATCATCTGTCTAATCTTAAAGACTATGCTGTACTAGATTATCAGAGTCATCGCAAGCATAGTATTCATCTTTTACCTTTTCTTAATACTCGAACGCCTTTTTTTGATATTCAATTTTTGCAAGGAGCAGGTGAAATGCAGCAATTAAAGGTTTTGGCTTCCCAAAATATCAATCCTTTATTAAACGTAACCATCACTTATGACCGGCTTTCAGCAATAGGATTTTATCCTAATTCGAAAGTAGATCATTACAGCTTAGGGGTAACAACCAATTTTCACTCATTACGAAAAAAGCTATTTTTGCTTGCAGCCTTAGAGTTTGATCAATTTTTTGACCAAATAAGCGGTGGCTCATTACAGCGAGGTATCGATGCCTTTCAAAATTCTTTTGGTAGGGCTGCTTTACCCTACCTTTCAAGTGCAGGTTATTTCCAGCGCTATAGAAGTAGTTTTTTATCTTTTTTCTACTTATTACCCTCTAAAAGTAGGCAGAAATCAAAAATTATATTCTCTTCAACACTAAAAGTAGAGGACCAGCTTCATCAGTACCAAGATAAAAATACATATCCCGATAGCCTACCGCTTGTACAACCTGCCTTCCCTTACGGTCAGATATACAATAGTAATGTTTCGGTAGATAATTTTACTGAATTTTCCTCGATTTTTTTTCAAAATTTTGCAACCTGGATATATAGGCTGAATATACATCAAGTTTTAGAGTCTCAACTTATTGTTGAGCAGCAGCTTGTGGATATTTCTTCTTTGGGTAGTAATTATAGTCAGTTAAAACAAAATGTTCACACAATTAGGAGTCAATCCTTTTATCGCAGCCAAAGGCTATTAATTTCAGCCCATGTTTTTTGGAGTATCAGTAAACTTTTGCCTTCATTGGGGCAATATGAAGCAAAGGGTGTATTTCAGCCCTGGTTAAATAATTATCTCTATGAAGATAGTATTTTAGAAATCAGAAAAGGGAAAGTAGTTGCAACTCCTAAAAAATATGAGGGCATGTACGCTCCTTTAGAGCTAGAGCTTTATTGGCGGCAGGGAGAACAAAATCCTAGTCTGCAAAGTATGTTTTGGCAAAGTAATACTTTTTTAGGTAATTCTTCCTTAAGAAACGAAGGTATTAGTCAATTAAAATTAACAGCTCTTTTTAAGAAAAAGCCTGTAGTTCGCAAGGGATTTTTACACTTACAGGATATTTATAGTATTTCTTTTTTTAATACTCAGATATATAATCCCATTTTTTATAATGCAAGTGCGGAGGCTGTTCAATTGAGTGGTGAAATATATCAATGGTTAGGTATGGAGGTTGCACTAAGGCAGCGGTGGGACGTTTGTTATGCAGAAATGCAATTCAATTTTCAAAAAAGTATTAGTCAGGGTAGAAGGCTTTTAACTAGATACGCAAAAAGCTTACCTACTTATTTTGGAAAGTTAAGTTTTTATTACTTTAATAAAATAGCTAAACGACCAATTACTTTAAAAGTAGGGTTGGATGTCTATTTTTTTACGTCTTTTCAAGCGCTTCAATGGGAGCCCTCTCTAAGAATACTTTACCCGCAACAAGATGAATTTATTAAGGGATATACTCGTTGGGACGCATATATTAGTGCACAAATAAGAACAGCCCATGTTTTTTTTAAATTGGCACATCTAAATGAAGGATTAGCAGATGTCGGGTATTATACTGTTCCATTTTATCCGATGCTAGGTAGAAATTTTTGTTTTGGGGTACAATGGCAATTATTTGATTAGGTAATGAAAAAAGTAAAAAAGATAGTTTGGGAGATTTTGAGGTTTTTAGGTTTAAGTGGGTATGTTGCCATTGTTACAAATAGTTATTTGAAGGAAATGGGTTGGTTTACTTCCCATGCTAAGCAGAAATCGATAGATAGTGAAGGAAATCCTTTGCCCTGGATGCCTTATAGCTTTATATATTTTCTTGAGCCAAGGTTGCGTCCTCACTTTTCAATATTTGAGTATGGCAGTGGAAATTCTACTCTTTGGTTAGCCAAAAGGGTAAAAGAAGTGATTGCTGTTGAGCATAATCCTACGTGGTTGCAAGAAATAAAGAATAAATTACCTACTAATACTCGCATTATATTTAAACAGGACCCAAAAGAGTATGTCAACGCTATTCAAGAAACTAATCGAAAATTTGATATTATCATCGTGGATGGCATTAATCGAAATGAATGTATTATTAGTGCTCCAGAATATCTTAATGCTGGAGGAGTTATTATAGTGGATAATTTGGAAAGAGCAGAATACTGGAGTGCTATTTACTTTTTATTAGAAAAGGGGTACAAAATTATAGAATTTAAAGGTATACCCCCCGCAGTAAGTACAAGTACTATTACAGGGGTTCTTTACAGAAAAGATAATTGCCTTGAAATTTAATTTTTTTAGGAATATTTGAAGTTTCTAGAGTACAATAACTTAAAGTGGGCATTCCTAATAAAATTAAAATATATTTGCTTAAAAATACAAAAATGCTTTTATCATTAGCTTGAACAAAATAAAAACATAACTGAATGTGAATATGTCAGAAGTTACTGTCGAGGGCAAGCCGGCGCATACAGTCATAGCGGAAAACAATTGGGTAGGCTTAAATACTGTGTTTTATAATGAAATTACCTCACGTTATAGCCATAATATTAATGATGTAATTGATTTTGATAAATTTGATTGGGACTATGAGGGGTTATATAATTATCTGGATTGGGGATATTGTATATTAGGAAGGACCCCCATAAAGGGAGTACGATTTTTACAAGCGAATGAAATTTTGGCTAGATCGCAGGATGGAAAACTTCAGGTTCAAAGAAAAAACTGGGACCAAGAAGTTTTTTTTAATCTTCCTCAATACCAACCTGATGATATTATTGAAATGATTCGTCAAGATATTCTACAGTGGGAAAAATCTACAGCAGGTCCTATAGTTATTCCCTTAAGTGGTGGCTACGACTCGCGCCTACTTGCTTCTTTGGTATCTGAAAAACCAAGAGTGCATTGTTTTACTTACGGTGAAACTTATAATCAAGCTAGAGCAAGAGAAGTTCTTTTTGCAAAACAAGTGGCTCAAAATCTGAATTTAAAGTGGCAGCATATTGAATTACATTCTTACCATCGGTATTTACAAGATTGGTATAACGATTATGGAGTGGCTTCTTTTGCGGGAGGATTATATCATTATGAATTTTATAATAAAATTAAACTATCGGGTATCCAAGAAGGTAATGTGTTAAGTGGTATTGTGGGAGACCTTTGGGCTAAAAAAATGGTAAATTCCATTTCTTCACCTCAGGAAGTGGGAAATTTGAAATTATCTCATGGCTATTATATAGATAAAACTTATTTTACTTTTAAGCACTCAAAAGAAAATCAATATGTAGTTGAATATTTTGAAAAAAACCGCCAACTGTGGCGTCTTATGCCCTTTCGCGTCACAGAATTAGTACGTCATAAAATGATCTTCCTTAATTATCTTTTTAGAACCCCTCAAAGATTTGGTTTTTCGCCCTATAGTCCTTTTATGAATTCCCAAATAGCATTGGCTATGCTTACAGTAGATGAAAAAAAACGAAAAAATAGGTTGTGGCAAAAAGAATATTTTCAAAAGCGAAATTTAGATGTGGAAAATAAAGTGAGAGGATATCAGAAATTAAATTATCTAGCTTGTCATGTTTCAAAAAACTATCCTTTACCCCCTCTGAAGCCAGAATTGTTTAAAGGAATTATTAACTTAGACTATATTAACAGAATTAACTCCAAAATTCATATAGGTAAGATTCCTTACTATCAATTTTTTTTTCTTCAAAATTTTAATAATCTACTCCTTCGTCTTAAGCTTCGGCCACGTCATAAGGCTTTAAGTTATCCCTTCTATCTCCAATATTTTGTTTTGATTCCGCTTCAGTTACTAATGATACAAAGAAATGAGCACCTCTGTGGAAAAAGAGCTTAAACTACTTTTTGCAGGGGACCTAGTAGTTTATGAAGAGTTAAAGCAAAATCCCTTTACTAATTCTTCCGACTTAAAGGCTCTTTTCAAAGAGTATGATTACAGAATAGTAAATTTTGAAGCTCCTGTAATTTTGCCTTCTTATTTGCCAGCTACTAAAATTGGTCCTTCTTTATATCAAAAAAAAGGATGGGAGTATTTTTTTTCGGAAGATACTTTTAATGTAGCCTCCCTTGCTAATAATCATATCATGGATTTTGGCAAAGAGGGGCTAGCTCATACGTTTCATGAATTACAAAAGCTGAACGTACCTACAGTAGGAGCTGCTCTTGGTGCTCAAAAAGTCTATGAACCCTTTATTATAGATAAGGATGGGATTAGCATAGCACTTTTTTCTGCTAACGAATCGACTTTTGGAGTGTTCGAAGATCGTATCTCGACTTATGGAGTTACAAAACTTTGTAGCCCTTATCTTAAAGCTGCAATTAAAAATTATAGAAAACAGGTAAATTTTATTATTTTAGTTAGCCATTGTGGTTTAGAGATGGTTGAATATCCATTACCAGAATGGCGAATGATTTTTAGGGAATTTTTAGAAATAGGGGTTGATATTATTATAAATTCTCATCCTCATGTTATACAGGGTAAAGAATTGGTTAATCAAAAATTTATTTATTACAGCTTAGGAAATTTCTTTTTCAATCAACCGGGTAAAGATCCAGGGTGGTATAATTCTTTGCTGGTAGGAGTTGTTTTTTCTAAAGATGGGAAAATTAAAACTCAAGAATATTTTGTTCAAGTAACTCCTAAATCTATTGCGCTTATTCCAGAAAGTACTTTGATTAAACAATTTCAGGAAAATTCATTATTGTTATGCGAGGAAAATGAGGAATCATATTATAATTTAATTGACGCAATTTGCTTAGATTATTGGCACAAATATCTACATAAATATTTTTCTTTTCAGCCTTTTAAGGAGAAATATTATCCAGTACCTACCTTTTTACAAAAGTGGTTAAACGCAATACGTTATCTATTTTTTAGTAAAAACTATTTTACTCAACAGAATACCCTTTGGCTATATCATAATTTATGCATAGAAAGTAATTTATTTACTATTAACCGTGCTCTTAAATTAATGTTGAATCTTAAAAGTATGAATTGAATTATAAGGAAATGAAAAAAGATAGCATATTATTAATTATTATTGCTTCGTTTTTATCTGGCTTAGGGGGGGCTTATTTATTTACAGCATTAGGAGCTGGCTATCAAAAAGATAAAGCGTATGAAGCTAACTCTGCTTATAAGCATGTTTTTACTAATGTTAGAGCTGTTCCAGCTTCTGTTACAACGGCTTCTGCTCCTAGCGATTTTGTTACTGCAGCTGAGCAAAGCTCTCCCTCAGTAGTATTTATCAAAACAGTGTCAGGTACTAGCAGAGATATTGATTTTTGGGATTTCTGGAATTTTTTCGGACATCGGGGTCCCATTTCTAGTGCTGGCTCAGGAGTAATTGTTTCTGCAGACGGGTATATTGTCACCAACAATCATGTAATTGATAATGCTGATGATATAGAAGTAACTCTTACTAATAAACATACCTACAAAGCCAAAGTAATAGGAACTGACCCTAATACTGACTTGGCACTACTAAAAATAGATGCCAAAAATTTACCCCCTATCGCTTTTGGAAATTCAGACCAGGTAAAAATTGGCGAATGGGTACTTGCAGTAGGCAATCCTTTGAATTTAACTTCTACAGTTACTGCTGGTATTGTTAGTGCTAAGGGTAGAAATATTAACATCGTTAATACGCAATTTCCCATTGAGTCTTTTATTCAAACGGATGCTGCTATTAATCCTGGTAATAGTGGGGGGGCTTTGGTAAATACTAAGGGTGAACTAATTGGTATTAATACGGCTATTGCTAGTAAAACGGGTGCTTATAGCGGTTATGGCTTTGCAATTCCAGTGAATATTGTAAAAAAGGCAATTAATGACCTAAAAGAATTTGGAATTGTCCAAAATGCCTTTTTAGGGGCAGAGGTAATTGATATAGATGAAAAAATTGCCGATAAATTACCCGATGATAATTTTAGTGGAGTATACGTTTTTGATGTAATGCGCGAAAGCGCAGCTTCTAAAGCTGGAATCAAAGAGGGAGATATTATTCTCAAAATTGATGGGTTCCCCATTAATTCTAAGGCAGAGTATTTGGAACGTTTGAGTTACTACCGACCAGGCGAAACAATAAAAATTACACTTAAAAGAGGTAAGAATATTTTGGATTTCAGTGCTATGCTCACCAATCGGGACGGTACCACCGAAATGATAAGAAACAATAAAGTTTTTGTAAATCAAATTGGTTGTGCCTTAACTCCCTTAACTAAATTTGAAAAACAAAAGTATAACATTAAAAGTGGTATTCGTATCAGCGATATCAAAGGTGGATTTGTGAGGCAGCTAGGGTTGCCTGAGAATTTTATTATTATCAGTATTAATAATCGTGAGGTTGATAGCGTCGAAGATGTAGTTCAACTATTAGGAAAGCAGCGTGGCCGAATGGTAATTGAAGGAATTCATCCAAATGGAACGCGTGGTCAATATTCTTTCTTTATGTATTAGTATTTTAGCACAAATGGGTGCAAGAGTGGTAGACTAAAACATATTATGAGCAACCCCATAATACAACTAAGAGAAATTAGTAAACTGTACAAAATGGGACAGGAGCTCATTTATGCTTTACGCTCCATTACTTTAGATGTTGAAAAAGGTACTTATGTAGCTTTTATGGGACCTTCGGGCTCAGGAAAGTCTACGCTGATGAATATTTTAGGTTGCTTAGACTCCCCTACTAGTGGAGAATATGTACTTAATGGAGTGAATGTAAGTAAAATGTCTGATACTCAATTAGCCCGCATTCGTAATAAAGAAATAGGCTTTGTTTTTCAAACTTTTAATCTTTTGCCTAGAATTACCGCCTTAGAAAATGTAGCGTTACCGTTGGTCTATGCGGGCTATTCTCCTAGGGAGCGTATAAAAATTGCGGCTCAAAAGCTAGAAAGTGTAGGGCTCAAAGAGCGAATGAAACATAAACCTAATGAACTCTCCGGAGGCCAGCGTCAAAGAGTCGCTATTGCTAGAGCATTAGTAAACAATCCGTCTATTTTACTGGCGGATGAGCCTACTGGTAATTTAGATACTAAAACCTCCTATGAAATTATGCAACTATTTGATGATTTGCATTCTAAGGGGCACACTATTATCTTAGTTACCCACGAAGAAGATATAGCTCACTATGCACATCGGATTATACGTTTGCGCGATGGCAGCATTGAAAGTGATGAAAGATAAAGGTGCTTCTTAAGTAAAGCTAGGTCAAAGAAATTTAGTTTTTCAAATTATTATACTTACATAGTTAATTTGTTATATTTGCAAGAGTCAAAATACCTTAAAATATTAAATTAACTTTATGCAAAATATTTTTTTCCTCGTCCTTGCTTTATTTCTTTTACCCCTAGTAGGGAAATCGCAAAGCATTATTAAGTACTGGAAACAAGAAATTGAAGTCAATTCTGCTCCTTCTAAAGAGGCAGAATTCGTAAACCTACCCGCATCCCTAGAACCCACTTTTCCTATAGGTTGGGTGGCTAAAAACAGCAGTGGTCTTGATACTATTAATTACCATTTTATACGCTGTGCAAATCGGGCGGTTTATTTTGTGCAAAAAAATCGTACCTATGATGGTTTTTGGGCAGGTACTTTGAATCGACCTATTCCTTTGGCAAGTGGGGATAGTGCTTATATCACACAGCATGGAGTAAGTTTAAGGCTAGAGGTTGGGCGGGATAGAGTAGCTAATGTAAAAGGAGTATTAGTACTTCTAGCTCCAGGTACTAATACCCAGGGAGTAGCTGATACCCTGGGTTCAATTGTCTGGGCAAAATTAGAACCTTCGCCAGGACAAATAACTCTACGGCCCATTAGTGGGGGTACTTTTACATTAGATGATTTTAATGAGGTGTGGGATGATTTACGCCAGCCGGTACTCAAGTTCATTGAGTTTCGCGCAGGTCAAAATCCAGTTCGTACTAGCGACGTAGTTGTAACTGTAGTTACAAAAGACCGAAACGATGATCGTACTTTAACTGATGATTACATCAACTTAGTTTTTACGCAGCCCAATACCGTTTGCGACCCTAATAATGAGAATGATTGGTATATAATAGCTCAAACTGCTGATTGGCAAAGAGGATTTTATGCAGATTATAATCGCTTTTTGGGCCTAAGGGGAGATAGTGCATATGACGTACCTGCTATCATGCCTGTAGTAGATTACGTTTCTGGAATAAGCGATAAAGCTTTTGCTTCTCAGGGCAATACTAAGCTTTACGGTAGCTATCCTAACCCTGCTCTAGACCAAACAACTATTAAATTTGAGCTTGTTAAAGCCTCTCCTGTAACTATTCGTATTATCAACTTAGCAGGAAAAGTTTTGCATCAAGAGAGCTTTTCTTATTTAGCAGCGGGAATCCATGAGTATACCTATGATACTCGTAATTTACCGTGTGGAACTTATATTTATTCTATTCAGAGTGGTGCTTCAGGAATTGCTTCAAAGTTTTGGGTTGAAAAGTAAAGAAAAAAGCCACTTTTGAGTGGCTTTTTAAGTTATGTAATCTGATATAGTATACCTACTCTAACTGGTTAACCCATGAAGATCAGTGCTACTATTCAATCGCTTATTAATGAGCAAATTAATTTAGAGCTAGCTTCTGCTCATTTGTATATGGCAATGGCTTCTTATTTTTTAGAGGCTGAACTGCGAGGATTTGGTAATTTTTTTATTGTACAAGTGCAAGAAGAAAATTACCATGCTATGAAGCATTTTCATTTTTTACATGAAGTGGGAGGACGCCTACAGCTACGAACTATAGAAGCACCAATTGATAAATTTGAAAATCCACGGCATGTTTTTCAAATTGCCCTAGAGCATGAAGAAAAAGTTACCAAAGCAATTTATCATTTGATTGATGCAGCCCTGCAGGAAAAAGATTTTGCTACTTATACTTTCTTAGAATGGTTTGTAAAAGAACAAATAGAAGAGGAAAATCTAATGCGTACTATACTTCGTAAATTAGAAATGATAGGGGACAATACAAGTGCTTTGTTTTTCTTAAATGAAGAATTAAGTAAGCGTTCCTATGAGCCGAGTAACGGAGAAAAGGAGGAGTAGCAAATAAAATAAAATATCAATTTTTTATAAAATTTTTATAAAAATAAAAATTGAAACCAAGATTTCGACCCGGGGAGAAAGTAAAGTTTTTGCATACTACAGACATCGGGGTAATTTTGCAAGTATACCCCGATGACCGCCTATTGGTACTCTTAGACGATATTTTAGAACTAGAAGTACCTGTCACTGAAGTGGTAAAATTAGAGCCGCAAGCCACAGATGAAAATATTCCGCTTGCTAGTAATGAACAATTTGGACTAGATAAGGGTATATATTTAGCTATTGAGTTAGGACCTCGCCTCCGATATTATATTTTAAATTTTACCCATTACTTACTAGGTTTTAATTTTTTTATAAAGACTGAGCAAGAGCAATATATAGGTAAAGTTTCAGGAGCAGTAGAGCCCTCTGCTATCCAACTTTTAATGACTTTTTTGAAAGAAGAGTGGGTAGAAAATAGTCGCTTACTTTTTCAGTTCCTTTTCTTTAAGGAAAAAAATGAAAAAATACCTCCTGCCCCAGAGCAAGTCCCCATTGAAATAAAAGATAGGTATTTCCAAAAGTCGCCGATAAAGATTCCGGGTATACAAAGTGAGTGTTTGGTAATAGCTCTGTTATTAGTAGAGAAAAAAACTACCCGACCTCCCTTGATTGCACCTTCCGTAGAAAACGCTTTAGCTCAACAGCCTACCAATATTTTAGATGATTATGATTTACCTGATAAGGTGGTAGACTTGCATATTGAAAAGTTAGTACCTTCTACAGAAGGACTTTCTAATATTTTGGATATTCAAATTAAGGCTTTTGAAAACGCATTGGAAAAAGCCTACATGCATCGACTACAAGAAATTGTATTTATACATGGTATTGGAAATGGAGTATTGAAGCAAAAGATACACGAAATTTTACGTAAAACTGAGTTTGTCAAGGAATTTTTTATTGATGCCAGTGGAAAATACGGACCAGGGACAACAGTAGTTATTTTAAAAGTCTAACTTAATTTTTGAATGTGAAAAATCTGAGCTCCTTCTTAGACCATCCCATTTTCTACGTGTTAAGTGAAATTGGCAAGAGCCATAACCAGCCAGTATATGTAGTAGGAGGTTTTATAAGAGATATATTACTTTTTAATAAGGCTAAAAAGGAGGTAGATATTGTAGTAGTGGGCAACTTATTGCCTATTGTCGAAGATTTTGCTCGTATATTCTCCAGAGGCGAATACGCAATCTATGAAAATTTTGGTACTGCAATGGTTTGCGCAGGTGATTATAGAATTGAATTTGTAAGTGCTCGCAAGGAAAGTTATCGGGGAGAATCCCGTAAGCCATTTGTTCAGCCGGCTACGTTAGAGGAAGATCAACTGAGGAGGGACTTTACAGTTAATGCATTTTACTTATCTTTGAATCAAGAGAACTTCGGTACTCTTATAGATCCTTTTAACGGACAGGCGGACCTAGAAAAAAAAATTCTGAGAACACCTACCAATCCTGATATTACTTTTTCAGAAGATCCCTTGCGGATGCTGCGGGCAGTGCGCTTTGCTACGCAATTAGATTTTCAAATAGCTCCCGATGCTTTAGAGAGTATAAAAAAAAATGTGGAGCGCTTGAAAATTGTTTCTCAGGAGCGTATTACGGATGAGTTTAATAAAATCATTTTGACGCCTATTCCCTCTAAAGGCCTGCGCTTGCTTTTTGATACTCGTTTATTACATCAGTTTTTTCCGGAGCTTGTTCGCTTACAAGGAATAGAAATAATTAATGGAATTGGACATAAAGATAATTTTTATCATACCCTAAAAGTATTAGATAATGTAGCCAAGGTAAGTGATAATTTATGGTTGCGATGGGCAGCTATTCTACATGATATTGCTAAGCCTATTACCAAGAAATTTGATGAAAAAAACGGATGGAGTTTTCATGGCCACGACGATAAGGGGGCAAAAATGGTACCTGGTATCTTTAAACGACTAAGGCTACCTCTCAATGAAAAAATGAAGTATGTGCAAAAACTGGTAGAATTACATTTGCGTCCCATTGCTTTAGTAGATGAGGAGGTAACCGATAGTGCTATACGCCGTCTGATTGTCGATGCTGGCGAATATTTGGAAGACTTACTTTTACTTTGCAAGGCAGATATCACTACGCGTGATACTCAAAAACTTCAAAGGTATTTAGCTAATTTTGAGAAAGTAGAGCAGCGTATTAAAGAGGTAGAGGAAAGAGATCGCTTGCGCAATTGGCAGCCTCCTATTACAGGAGAGATGGTTATGCAATATTTTAATCTTAAGCCGGGTCCATTAGTAGGTCTCATTAAAAATGCGGTTCGGGAAGCAATTCTTGAGGGTGAAATACCTAATGAAGAAAGTATTGCTTATCAATATATGATTGAAAAAGGAAAAAAAATTTTGCAAGAGCAAGGTATTACTACCAATTAATTGACTAGTTTGTGGCCAAGAATAAAAAAGATAAGAAAAAGGTAACTGTAGCCGTATCTCCTACTTACATTCCTCCCTTTTTGAATTTGCTAACGAGCCTATTTACCGAAAATCCCAGTAAAAACTTTTCCTACAAACAGATTCAAAAAAGACTAAAGGCAAAGGGAGTAAAAGTGCAGCAGAATGAGCTTTTAAAAGCTCTTATGTTACTTATTGACCAAAAGAAGGTGCAGGAGGTGGAGCCCTTCAAGTACTGCTTAATGGTCTCAGATGTTACTTATACTGGTATTTTGGAAATTCATAAGGATGGGTATGCTACTGTTTTTATAGAGGAGTTAGGCTTACCTGCTTTAGTGCCCGATGTAAAAAATATACGTGCATTCAATGGAGATAAAGTAAAAGTTTTACTCAAAGGGGTAGGCAAAAAGAACTTACGTGCAAAAGTCCTGGGAGTTGAAAGTTATAATCGCATAGAATTTGTGGGTACAATTTTACCCTCTAGAGAGTACCCTCAGGATACATACATATGTATTCCTCAAGATAATAAATTGAAAGTTGAATTTATTATTCGGGGCAAAAATATTGGTGAAGCACAGGTAGGCGATAAGGTATTAATTCAATTACTGCGGTGGAATGCAGAAAAGCCAGAAGCTAGGGTAATTAAAGTTTTAGGGGCAGCAGGTACGCACGAGGTAGAAATGAATGCCATTATGATGGAATTTGGACTTCCGGCTTCCTTTCCTCCCGAAGTAATAGAAGAGGCGAATAAATTAGAAAAAACTATTCCACCGCAGGAAATTGCTAATCGTAAGGACTACCGTGATGTATTAACTTTTACTATTGATCCCGAAGACGCTAAAGACTTTGATGATGCTATTTCTTTCCGCCACCTTCCCGATGGAAATTACGAAATTGGAGTACATATAGCTGACGTTACCTACTATGTAAAAGAAGGATCCGCTTTGGATCAAGAAGCTTTTCAAAGGGCAACATCAGTTTATTTAGTAGACCGCACTATTCCTATGTTGCCAGAGGTTTTAAGTAATGATCTTTGTAGTTTGGTACCCCACCAGGATAGGCTAACTTTTTCGGCTGTTTTTGTAATGGATGCTAAAGGAGAGATTATTCGTGAGTGGTTCGGGCGAACCGTGATTCACAGCAATAGGCGCTTTACTTATGAGGAGGTTCAGCAAATCTTAGACAGTGGAACTGGCGAGTATTACGAAGTATTAAACACTCTAAACCAAATAGCGAAGCAACTTCGAAAAGAGAGGTTTGCCCAGGGAAGTATTAATTTTGATACTGAGGAAGTAAAGTTCAAGTTAGATGAAAAGGGCAAACCAATTAGTGTGTATCGCAAAATTCGAACTGATTCACACAAGATGATAGAAGACTTCATGCTTCTAGCTAATCGTAGAGTGGCATTAAGAGTAGCTAAATTTCGTAAGCAGCCTCCTATTCCTTTTGTCTATCGGATTCACGCTATTCCTGAGTATGAAAAGTTATTGAATCTAAAGGCTTTTGTCAAGCACTTTGGTTATAAATTAGATATTGATAGAGAAGATAGAATTGCTGAGTCTTTGAACGAGCTAGTACTCAGTGTAGAGGGGAAGCCTGAACAAAATATTATTCAAACCGCTGCTATTCGTGCCATGCCTAAGGCTATTTATACTACTCACAATATAGGGCATTACGGCTTAGGATTTAAACACTATTCTCATTTTACAAGTCCTATTCGGCGCTACCCCGATATTTTAGCTCATCGAATTTTAGAAAAAGTTTTAAATAATGAAACAAACTTTGAGAATGCTGGTTTGGAAGTCTTATGTAGACACTGCTCGGAAAGAGAAAAAAGAGCTACAGAAGCCGAAAGGGCTTCTATTAAATATAAGCAAGTAGAATACTTGGAAGGGCTAGTAGGAGCAGAATTTGATGGCTTAATTAGTGGGTTGACAGAGTGGGGGATTTTCGTGGAAATTATTGAAAATAAGTGTGAGGGAATGATACCCTTGCGAGATCTAACAGATGACGTGTATTATTTGGACGATACAAAATACCGACTGGTAGGTCGTAAAACGGGTAATACTTTTTTTTTAGGGGAGGGAGTTAGAGTCAAAGTAAAAAAGGCTAATACTTTGAAACGAATGGTTGATTTTATATATCTAGGCAAAATACAAATTAAAGTTCCATGAATGCTTCTGTAGAAAAGCTGATTACGTCTTCCCTTTCAGAATTAGAGACTTATCTAAACTCTTTAGTATTTCCGCCCACTATTGCACCCTCTTTGCACTATGCTTTGCAAGTTCCTGGTAAAAGATTTCGTCCGCTTCTACTTTTATTAACTTATCAAACCATAAGCGGTTCTTTAGATGTGCATTCTGTATTGCCAGCTGCGGTAGCTATAGAACTATTCCATAATTTTACACTGGTGCACGATGATATTATGGATAATGCTCCTTTGCGTCGAGGTAAGCCTAGTCTCTATGCCCATTGGGGAACTAATACAGCTATTCTGGCAGGTGATGCATTATTTGCCTTATGTTTGCAACAGCTAACGAGTCTTGAGAGTCCCATGCTAGTTCCTATTTGCTCTGCTTTTAGTAAAATGGCTGTGGGCGTTTGTGAGGGACAGATGCTAGATTTACAAATTGCCAAGGAAGGTGAAATTAGCTTGGAGCAGTATTTAGAAATGATTCGTTTAAAGACGGCACTGCTTTTTGGTACTTCCTTACAAATTGGGTCTCTATTAGCTACGCCTAATCCTAAGCTTGCTTTTGCACTCTATCACTATGGTGAGGCGATGGGGATGGCCTTTCAATTGCAAGATGATTTATTGGACTTATATTCCTCACAAAGTGGAAAGCAATTAGGGGGCGATATAATTGAAAAAAAACATACCTTTCTTTGGGTAAAAGCCCTAGAAGTTGCTTTACCTGAGCAGAAGCTTGCTTTATTGGCTGCCCGCGCTTTAGAAAATCCTGAGGATAGAATTCGAGAGACCCGTAACTTATTTGAACAACTACAAATTAAAGAAAAAACCCAGTTTGAAATTTGTACGTTTTTAGAGAATGCTCAAAAGGCGGTAGTCAATGTAGAAGCCTCTTTTCAGCCTGCGCTAGAAGTAATTCATAGTTATGTAACTCAGTTATTTGAACAACAAGCCTCTTTACTATGATAGACTATGTACATTTTGCTCCCGTTACTTCTCTTATTTTAGTAGTGACAATTGCTACCACTCTTTTTGATTTTTGGACTCGTCTTTCTTTACAAGATAAATTTATTTTACACCCCTACAGTGTGGTGGGTAAGAAAGAGTGGTACCGCCTTCTTACCTCTGCTTTGATTCATGGTAATTATTTTCATTTGCTAATTAATATGTTTGTTTTTGAATCTTTTGCTTATGCTTTAGAAAAATATAGGTTTCTCTCCAGCTGGAAATTGGCTTTTGTTTATGTCTTAAGTATTGTAGGCGGAAATATTCCTTTACTAATTAAAAACTACAAAAATCGGAATTATTATGCATTAGGAGCTTCGGGAGGAGTCTCGGGTATAATTTTTAGTTTTATTGCTTTTCGTCCTTTAGAGCGTTTTTACCTGTGGGGTTTTTGGCCTTTGCCAGCTTGGGCTTACGCGCTTTTATTTATTTTTTTTAGTTATTACGTGGAAAAAAGATTTTTGGATAACGTAGCTCATAGTGCTCACCTTTGGGGAGCATTAACAGGCTTAGTAACTACTTTTTTATTAATTCCTGGCCTTTGGCAATATTTTATAGCTAGCCTTAGTACTTTACTATGATTGGTGCTGAGGGAATTAGGATTTAAGCAAGTTTTATGAAAATTAAAATTAGTAGAAGAATAATTTTTTTAGGATTACTATGGGCGGGGTGTAAAGAACCTATACAACCCACTGCTACCGATAAGTCTTTTAAAAACAGACCCCTTTCATTAGCATATAATGTAACTTACATATATTCCGAGCTAGGCAGACCTATCGCTCAACTACAAGCTCGATGTATAAAAGAATTTATTTCTGAAAGAGCTGAAGAAAATTATAGCCGTTTAGAAGGAAATGTAGAAATACGATTTTTTGATTCCTCTGGTAGTGTTGAAAGTCACTTACAAGCGGACACAGCTGAGTTTTTTGAGGCTCGAGGGGTTGCTAAAGCATGGGGTAAGGTAATAGTAACTAACTCTAAGGGAGAAAGATTAGAAACTCAACAACTATATTGGCGAAAAAAAGATAATACAATTCATACTCATAGTTTTGTGAAAATTTATACGCAAGAAGAAGTTTTGATAGGTGATAGTTTAATTGCTTCTCCTAATTTTCAAAGATACCGTTTGTATAAAATAAAGGGAAGCCTGCAAATAAAAGAAGAAAAATAAAATTAAAAGTATCAATTTTTATGTTATCTATATGGTATCTATACACGGGGCTATTAGTACTAGTATTTTGATTTTGATGCTTGCAACTTTTTTAGCTGTATTAGAAGCAGCTTTTATTTGTTCTAATAAATTTAAAATTGAACTTCTTAATAACCAAGAAGATAAAGCGGGTAAAAGGCTGGCTTATTTATTGAATCACTCTTTGCGATTGCTAACGGCCTTAAAACTAGTACAAATTTTTTTCTGTTTGATTTTTGCTTGTACTTTTTTTCAAGTTTATAAATGGAGTGTACCTACCCTAATGAGTAGAATGAGTATAATTAGCTACACAGTGGAAAGGGGGGGGGTATATTTTTTTTTCTTTATTCCGGCTCTGTTGGGTGCTTTAATTTTCTTGCTTAATGTTAGACTACTTCCTAAGCTAGTCTGTAAACTGGGAGCGGATAGTATTTTATATCGTGCTAGCTTTTTAGTGTACCACTTTTACTTTTGGGTTTCTAAAATAATTCAACTATTGGATAGCTCATTACATATTGTATTTGTTAATACTTTTCGTTTTTCTAGTATAACAAGTATACAAAATGTTTTATACCCCGATTTTTCATTTGCATTAAAAACTCAAAACCCTAAAAATGAATTAAGCACGCGTGTTTTTGTAAATGCACTTGATTTTAATAAGGTCCGGGTACGTGAGTTTATGGTTCCTCGTACTGAGATAGTGGCCCTTCCTATTACTGCCAGCATTACTGAGGCCTGGCAACTTTTTAAAGAAACTGAATTATCTCGTATTGTTGTTTTTGAGGGAACTCTAGATTCGGTGAAAGGCTTTATTCATAGCCGTTCTCTATTTGAAAGTCCTTCTTCCATTCAGGATATTTTGCAACCTATATTAATGGTACCGGAAAGTATGCCTGCCAATCATTTATTACAAGCTTTTAATAAAAATCGAAAAAGTATTGCAGTTGTTATTGATGAGTTTGGTGGAACAGCTGGTTTAGTTACAGTTGAAGATTTGGTAGAAGTAGTTTTTGGGGATATTCAAGATGAATATGATATACAAAGCGAGGAGCAAGAACTAGAGAAGCAATTAGATGAAAATACTTATCTTTTTAGCGCAAGACTTGAAATAAATTACATTAATGAAAAATATAATTTGTACCTTCCAGAGGGAGAGTATACTACATTAGCAGGCCTTGTTCTTTTTTATACAGAAAGAATTCCACAAATTAACGATACAATAGCAATTGATAATTACTTAATTACTATTATTGAAGCGACTGCCCATAAGGTTAATACAGTTAAAATAGAAAAAGTGGATGTTTCTCCAGAAGAAATTGAATAGGAACTTTTAACTTAAAAAATTGTTATATATATTTGCCAAAAAGTTTTTTAAAGGTAAGGTAAAATCTCGAAAAGCCTATGATTATTATTGAAGTAAAACCCAACGAAACGCTAGATAAGGCATTGCGGCGCTATAAGAAGAAATTTGAGAAATTAGGTATATTAAAGCAGGTTAGAAAACGTATGTATTATACGCCGCCTTCGATTGAGAGGAAAGAAGTAATAAAGCGAGCTATACGAAGGCAGAAATATTTACAGGAAATGGGTTTGCAGTAAAAAGTGATAGGTTGAATAATTCTTTTTTAATTGCCTTTTGGAACCAACCAAAAGGTTTTTTTTATGCTTGATAGACAATTTTTAGAATATCTTGAGGGGGTAAAATTATATTCTCCACATACTATACAAGCTTATCAGAATGATTTAAGACAGTTTTCTGCCTTTGTGTCCTCTCACTTTCATTTTGACCCCTTCAGAGACGCAGCCAATTTGCAAAAGGTAAATGCTAGTATATGCCGTGCTTTCTTTGCTTATGCTAGGGGTAAAAAAACTACATTGCAGAGAAAGAAGTCGAGCTTAGCTCGTTTTTTCAAGTATCAAATTCAGTTGAAGAATATTAATCATTCTCCTATTCCGTGTTTATCTTTTCAAGGGGGCGATAAAAAGGTTCCTTCTGTAGCTTTGGAAAAGGAAATCAATTTACTTTTAGACCAAATGCAATCTCTTACTACTTTTGAAGCTGTAAGAGACTGGTGTATTTTTGAAGTGTTATATGGTTGTGGTTTACGAAGGAGTGAATTGATAGCCATCCAACTTGAGGATGTTGATATTAAAAATCGCTTACTTTTAGTTAAAGGAAAAGGAAAAAAGCAACGGCTCCAACCATTTAATTTTACGGTAGCAAAGGCTTTGCAAGCGTATATAGAAGTTTGTCGTCGAGAAGGGTATGATCTTAGCAAAGCTTTTTTTCTTACTTCAAAAGGAGAGCCCTTGTATCCTAAGTTCGTTTATAGGACTGTAAAAAAGTATTTAACACCCCTTTCTTATTTAGAACGTCGATCCCCTCATATTTTAAGGCATACCTTTGCTACTCACCTTCTTAATAGGGGAGCAGATCTTTTAGCTGTTAAAGAGTTACTAGGTCATGCTAATATTAAATCTACAGAAAGGTATTTAAGAAGCTCCATTCAGCGCTTACGTGAGGTTTATAAAAATGCCCACCCTAGAGCTGAATAAGTTAGCTTGTAAACTTGGTAGAATTGATGTATTTTTAACAATTCTATAACATAAAACATAAAACGAACGTAAGGTATAATATTCATTTTCGTAAAATGAGGGTAACAATTCAGTCCACAAATGCCGAAGTATCTCCAACCCTGAAGGAGTTTATTAATAACAAGCTTGCAAAGCTTGAGCAGTTTTATGATTCGATTATAGATGTACAAGTTTATCTAAAAGTGGATAAGAATAATAGTGCAGGTAACAATGTAGTTGAAATTAAAGTGCTTGTGCCTTCCAATACATTAATCGCTAATGAGCAAGGAAAAACTTTTGAAGAAGCTACTGATTTATGCATTGAGAATATCAAAAGACAAGTAAAGAAGTTTAAAGAAAAAAAACAGTTTAGTTAAGTAAAATAATTAAAAGTTAAAGCCACTCTTTAACCACAAGTAAGAGTGGCTTTAGTTTTGTTTTCAATTAGCTTTTCTATTAAGAATTAAGGGGTACGCTAGATCTTTTGGAATTAAAATATTCTAGTATCTGGTTTGCGCTAAAGGTATTAAGCGTATCTTCAGGTTTTAAGAATCCTTTTCTGCCTAGTAGGACGCCATATTGAATATTAGATATGGCTTTTGTAGAGTGGGCATCAGGGCTAAGTACGATTTTCACTTCTTTTTCGATTGCATAATTAACCCACTCCCAATCTAGGTCCAGTCTATAGGGGTCGCAATTAATTTCAATTGCTACTTTGTGATAAGCACAAGCTTCAATAATGGTAGGCATATCTAAAGGGTAGCCTTTTCTTTTTAGTAATATTCTTCCTGTAGGGTGGCCTAGGATGGAAGTAAAAGGATTTTCAATAGCTTTTAATAGGCGTTGGGTGGCTGTTTTTTCGTCCATTTTAAGATTTGAGTGCACTGAAGCTATTACAAAATCGAATTGAGCAAGGATTTCTGGCTCATAATCTAAATCACCATTATTAAGGATATCTGCTTCTATGCCCTTTAGTATTCGAAAAGGTGCCAATTCTTGATTAAGGCTATCAATTTCGCTCCATTGCAGCTTTAAGTTTTCTATCTTAAGTCCTTTTGCGTAGGAGGCTGATTGGCTATGGTCAGTAATGCCAAGGTACTCATATCCCAACTTTTGGCATGCTAGGGCCATTTCTTTTAGACTATGAGCACCATCAGAATAGGTAGAGTGCGCATGAATAATTCCTTTTATGTGAAAGGGTTGTAATAATTGGCTTATTTCTTCAGAAGTTAGTTGTAGTTCTCCTTTGTTTTCTCTTAGCTCTGGAGGAATATAGGGTAATTTGGCTTTGCAGTATAATTCTTCTTCGCTTTGTAGGGCTGAACTCAAATAAGGCTCAAGTTTTTGATAGTGTTCTCCATAGGTTGAGGTGCTAAAAAGGTCTGTTACAAATTGATGACTTAATTGTACGAAAACTTGTACTTTTTCTTTAGTAGTGTAGGATAGTAAATTATTATTTTGAATAATAAAATTTTTTTCTAGCATTTTTTTTTCAGCTTCCTGTTTGTCAAAAATTTCTGCGACGATTAAAACTTTACTAATAGTGGGTAAAACTCTGCGCAGTTCTCCACTTATTTCGTATCTTGATATAGGAGCAATGGTGGCAAGAATTTGTAGTACTTCATTAGCGGCTCTTTGGGCACGATCTAAGTGTATTTTTTGATTATTTTGGTAGTATTCTTGAATTTCTTGGAGTAGGCTATGGCGTGTTTTTTCACCAAAGCCCTTATATTCTAGTATCTTTCCATTTTTACACGCAGTTTCTAATTGACTAAGGCTAGTAATTCCTGCTTCTTGCCATAAAAATTTCAACTTTTTAGGGCCTAGGCCTGGTAGTTGAGACATTTCAATAATTCCTTCGGGAATTTCTTGCTTTAGAGCTTCGAGTGTAGAAAAGGTATTAGTTGCTAAAATTTGTTGTATGTTTTCTTTTTGGTGTTTAGAGATTCCCTCAATATTAATTGAAGGGTCTTGGAGTAAAACACTTAGTTCTTGGGGCAGGCTTCTAATGATTTCTGCAGTTTGAGCATAAGTTTTGATTTTGAAAATGTTTTCACCCTTAATTTCTAATAACAGGGCTACTAAATCGTAAAGCTGAGCAATCTCTTGGTTATTAAGCATGCAATTTTAGATTTATGTTAATAAGTTCGAATATAAAGTACGAAATCACAATATTTCAATACAAAAAATTTGGTAATCACTTGCAATTATTATTAAATTTGAATAACTACCTAGAAAGTATTTACTTAAATTTTAATTTTATACTATGCCCTTCATTTTGAACTACATAGGTATCTTTTTTATAATAGTTTTTTCTTGCTTGAGAGGTGAAGGATCTAATAATAATAATAATGAGCTACAATATAAGAGTTGGCTAAGGCAGTTTGAAGAAGCAGTAGTACAGAATCAAACCTCAATCTTGCATAACTATTTTGTTAGTGAGGCGGAAGCTTTGCAAATAGCCAATTTGTATAAACACTTAATTCCAGAGATTGCTGTACGAGAGTATATTCCGTTGATGGCTAAGCAAATCCATTATAAGTCAGACTCTTCGTATCAAGTAGTTTTGAGTCGATTTGTATCTAAGGCACAGAGAGTGGAGTGGATTTCTTTTGAAGAAACAACCGAAAATAACCAAAAATTCGTAGCCCTAACAGTTTCTTTTGTAGTAGGAGGGCGTACCTATAAGCATAAATTAGCCGGTATTATTATTAACGATGAATTTAACATTTTAGAAATTCAGTAAAGTGAACCTACCATGCGAAATTTCTTTTTGATTATAATTTTTCTTGTTGGAGGGGGGTTGGGCGGTAGCAAGGCGGATAACCGTTCGCAGCAGCTACTGCTAACTATGCAATCTATTTTAATGGCTGGAACAGAGGAGCAGGCATTCAATGCCTTTTTTCTAGAAGAGGCAGAAGCAGATAGTATTGCTTCTTACTACATGGATTTGCTACCTGAAGGAAGCCAAACTGATTCTGCAAAAAAGTATATTAAGCTTCTTTTCTTAAACCGCACTCATAAAGCTGCTGATTTTCTTCGTTCTCATTATTTTGGAGATCTTAGATATATACAAGAAATTTTCTCAGAAAATCAAAAAAAGTTAAGGTTACATTTTTATAGAATTAAAGCCGCTTTTGTTTCAGGTACTAAATCCGAACTACTTGAAATAGGTGCTGTTTTAATTAATGGGCGCTTGAAAATTATTCACGCTGAACCTTGGAAGGAGGAATAATAGAGATTATTATTAGCCAAAAAAATAAAAAAAGATTATGAATAATTATACTATTGTCACTAAATATAATCTTAAAATTTTTAATACTACGCTTATAGCAAAAGTTATTTTTATAATCTTTGCTTGTTTCTGGGGGGTGGGAAGTGGAGTAGAGGTAATTGCCCAGCCTAATAAATTAAATGATGGAAAGATAAGGCTGAGAATATGGGTAAAAAGAGCATGGTCAAATAGTCATGCAGGGAATCCTGTAAACGTGGATGTTCCTAATGTTTTGGATGACCCTCTTCCAGAGCTTTTTGTGCCTAACGTAGGAGGACTTTTACCGCAGCCAGTGTGGAAGAACCAGGAGTATGTTTGGAAAGTAAGAATTCGCCCCAATGCTGATGTAGACGGCAATGGTTGGACTCCGTGGGCTACTTTTCAATCTCCCTCAAATAATGCTAATCCCCCTGTTACACAATCTCCTTATAGTTGGACAGATGTTTTTTTGGGCAATCCTAATACCCTAATTTTTGACCATGTTTTTAATTCAACTTCTGTTCCTACCAAATTTGACTGGCAACTAGAGGCATTTGAAGAAGATTGCCGTACGAATACGGCTTTTGGATTATTGAATTCTTGTGGTGCTACTACGGGCGAGTTTGATGTGCGCTGTGGTTGTGCTATTAGTTGTTGGTCTTTTACATGTATTTATGGAGATGATGATAGAAGCTTTGGCGGTTTTGCTTTACCTAACCCACCGGTGAATAACGGAGATACTCGTTATTTTAGGGGCGGAAGTGGACAAGCGGGAGATAGAAGGATTATTCAGGTAGAATCTGATAATGGAAGATTTGCCGTTCAATTTGAATATGAATGGTATTATGTACCTACTAATACTCCCGCTCAAAACGCTTTTCAGCATATTACTAACCAAGCTTCTGTACCTGCTACTCCTCCCTCTGTATTTCCCTTGGATACTATGTGTACTTCAATTGGTCATAATAATGACGGTTATGCTGATGGAGGAGGCACAGCGAATTCTCCTAATGTACATCGTTTGCGAGTTTGGATTGATAGTCTTTGGTGCGATAGCCGGGAGGATATTCCTTTTATAAATCCTGCGGATTTAGTTTTGATTTATCAGTTCAAGGACAATTTACAGAATAATAACCAATATACTCCACCTGATTTTGGTGCTTATAATCAGTGTGCACCACCAGCTACATGTGCTGGATACATTTGGTTTAGTCAAAATAATCCCCAGTGGAATACCCAAAGTTCTTATACCTGTAATCTATATAATAATCCGGGTGGTGCTGCTAATAATCTTCCGCGTTTGGTGCTAGATAGGCAATATCCTGCAGGGCAAAATGCAGCCTCGAGTTTTCAATTTCGAATGGTAGCGTGGGAAGAAAGTTGCGATCAAACTTGTGGGTCTGTACAGGGTTCTACGCAGTGCGCAGGTAATAGCTTTGGTTTAATGTACGGGGGACCCAATATTTTTCCACCCTTTCAGCTTTCCTGGAACTGGCTTAATTGTTTTGGGCAGTGGCTGGCTTGTACAGTAAATCCTGATAGAGACTATTCGGGGCCTCAGGTGCCTAATCAGCCTAATATGCCCCTGAACCAAATTATAAACATGGACTCTATTTTTTATAGAGCTTCCATTCCTAACACTGATAATTTTATTACTATTCCTCTTAAGACTAATGGCTCTCAAAGTGGAAATTGGACAGTAAGGCTTAGGTACCGTTGGGATATTCAAGATCCTATAATTACGCAGCAGCCGCCTACACAGGTGAGTCGATGTGCTAATTCTAATACCCCTACTCAGTTATGTGCTCAAGCAGAGTTTGGTACTTATTATCAATGGCAAAAAGCAGTTCTTGATCCCTGCGGCAATGGCGTGGTTTGGCAAAATATTCCTAATGCTAATTGTCCATGTTACGATGTACCTGTAGGGGCAGCGGGTATAGAAACTTATAGACTTAGAGTAAGGAATAGAAACGGTTCAGGTAGTAAAAGTGCCACAGGTACTTGGTATGCTGAAACCTACACCCAGCCAATAAAAGTAGCTACCTTGCCTTATGCGCCTCCAATTAGCAGTCCTGTATGTGGGGGAAGCGTGTTCGGGAATACGAGTGCAACTTTTAGTGTTTGTCCTGTTCCTGGTGCTACGAGTTATTCTTGGAGTGTAACAGGGCCGGGTACTGTGACTCCTAGCAGTGGTAGTGGTACTACCTTTACGGTTACTAATTTTGGTAATACTCCAGGTACTTATACTATTACTTTGACTGTAAATAGCACATGTGGTTCTGCTACAAGTACCTGTACAGTCGGAGTAGATACCATAACGGTATGTAATTATATTTATGTTACGCCTAATGGTGTTAAAGCTAATGTAGGCAGTTTACAGTACCCTACTACTTTTGATGGAGCAATTCAAATAGCTAATTCTAATCCTAATCGAAAGCATATCCGCATATTAAGTGGTACGTATAATAATGTGCCTAGAGTTACTCTTACTGCCAGCAATGTTATAATTGATGGAGGCTATCAAGTATGTGGATCTGTTTGGTGTAAGCAGAGTAATTTAAATGCTTCAACTATAATTAATTTTAATCCTGCAGAGGAAAATGTAACTATCAATAATCAATTGGTTGCTCATAAAAGAGGCTTAGTTTTGGCAAGTACTGCTAATGGTACTAAAATTCAAGACCTTACAATTAATGTAGCAGGCTTTCAACCTAATGACAGAACTCCGGAAGGGCGAGGTAAGTCTGTTTATGGAATATATATCGATGGTGCCTCTAATTACAAAATAACTCGATGTGCAATTAACACCGGAAATGCTTCTACGGGAGCAAATGGAGTGAACGGTGGAAATGGTCAACCTGGAAAGCCGGGGGCAGCGGGTAGAAACAATTCGGGTACTTGTGATTGTATAGCGTGTGGTATTCCTGTGCCTGATCCTTCTAATCTGCCCAATAGCGTTTGCCAAAATCCCGATAACTTTGGGAGCGGTGGTTTAGGGGGTGAAGGGGGAGCAGGGGGCATAGGGGGTGGAGGGGCTCCGGGAGGGCAGACAGGTGATTCTGGCGGTACAGGAGGGATGGGGGGGCATGCTTCTAATGATAATACCAATGCGGGCTCGCCGGGTGCTAATGGCCTTAATGGAGGCGGCGCAGGAGGTACTGGTGGTGCTGCTCCAGGAGCTCCACCCGCCTTTCAGTTAACTCCCTTAGTGCCCCAAGCTCAGTGTAATACAGGAGGGGGTAATGGTGGTGCAGGGGCAGCAGGAGCAGCAGGTACTCCGGGTGCTAATGGTACAACTCCGGGCGGAGTAGTGGCTAATGGCTTTTATTTACCCGATAAAGGTACAGATGGGCAGCCCGGTGGAGCTGGCAAAGGTGGCGGCGGTGGTGGTGGCGGCGGCCAGTCTCGTAGCTTATGCGTTGTAATGTACCAGGGTCCGCAATTTTGTATCCCTTTTACGAACATTTGCTTTTATATTCCACTACCCTGCACTCCTAGAACTGGCGAATCGGGAGCTGGTGGTGGCGGCGGCGGCGGTGGTGGTGGCGGCGGCGGTGCAGGCTCGGGAGGATTTGGGGGAGGGGCTACTTATGCTATTTTTGCCTGGAATGCGGGTTCGGGAGTAATTACAGATTGCTCACTAAACCCTGGTACCCCAGGTGCAGGAGGCACAGGAGGCACGGGAGGTACAGGTGGAGCAGGTGGAGCTGGCGGGGCGGGTGGAGCTAATGTTTGCGGTACGGGTGCTCCAGCAGGTGCAGGAGGTGCAGGAGGTGCCGGTGGAGCGGGAGGAAACGGAGGTAACGGCGGAAACGGAAGTACGGGGCATCAGTATGCAATCTACAATGGGGGAAGCGCTACTATTACGGTTGCGGGTACCTCTAGTAGCTGCGTAGTTTTTACCCACCCTAATCCTAATCCTAACACTGCTAGTACGAGCTGTGGTTCTTTGCCTAATTGCCCCCAAATTACAGTGGAAACTAATCCTGCATGGTGCACAAATTCAGAAATTAGTTTCACCAAGGCTTCGGGAACGTGGGCTTCTTTAGGAGCAAATAGTGACTATACCCCTAATTTAACTTATCCCAATTCTACTTTTTGTAATCCGCATACTTCTTATACATCTGCTTCTTCGCCAGCAGTAGGGTATTATAGTAATGCTTCCATTATTGAAGGTAAAACTCCGGACTTAGGTACTTGCCAGTACTTAGATTTTGTACATGTGAATACTTTAAGGAACCCTCCTATAATAAATATTAATGGGGCACCTGCTCTAGTACCGCCCCTAAGGCATAGGTTTTGTGGGCAAGCCTGTATTACTTTAACAGGTAATAAGAATCATCCTGGAATAGCTAAGGAATACTTCTGGGAAATTTCAAGAATTACGCCTACGTGCTCTGTAGTTATCTTAACTTCAAATGCAAAAGATCCGGGTAATGTTTGTTTAAATGACCCAGAGGTGTATCAAATTAAGTTCCAGGTAAAAGACGAATGTTGTGGTTGGTCGATTCCAGTGTATGCAATCATTGATAATCGTCGTCCTCAAAAACCTACGGTGGTAGCCCCCGGACCCAGGTGCGGCCCGGGTATTGTGACCCTTACGGCTACTCCAGATGTTCCTTCTAATGGTATTCGTTGGTATAATGCAGCTACTAATGCTTTTGAAGGTAACCAGCTTATACTTTCTAAAAATATCACGACGACTACTACATACTGCGCTGCCTCTGTAGATGTTTCAGTACCTCCCCCTCCAGGGTGTGAAAGTAGTGATGTTACATGCGCTACGGCAGTAGTAAATCCCTTGCCAGGGGAGCCAAATATTCCTAATGTGGCACGATGTGGAAATGGAGAAATAACTTTTTCTGTTTTTATGTCTGCTCCCTCGGGTGATCAAGCATGTTTATACGATTTTTCCGGTATCACTCAAATAAGTTGTGATTTATCAAATCCTTATAATCTGACTACCCCACCTTTAACCCAAACGACTACTTACTGCATAAGAGCGGAATTTAGTGCTACCGGCTGTAAAAGCAATTGCAAGCCCGTAGTTGCCACTATTCATTCAATACCAAGTCCACCCATATCTAATAATATCCAAAAATGTGGAACAGGGTGTGTTACTTTTACTGCTTTTATGGGAGCTGTACAAGGTACTGTTATTCGTTTATATGATCATCCTACTGCAGGCAACAATATTGATTCTTCACCAGCAAATTTATTAACAGCTTGCAATGTTACTACGAATAGTACTTTTTACTTAGAGGTTTTCAATGCAAATACTGGCTGTGCTAGCCCACGCATACCAGTTTCGGTAGATATCTTAGGGCAGCCCGGTAATCCTACGGTTACGGCGACTAATGTGGCACGTTGTGGTCCAGGGTTTGTTACTTTTACGGTGAACATGGGAAATCCACCCGGAAACGTTGCTGAGCTATATCTAAACTCTAATGCCGCCGCTCCAATAGCTACAGACGATAGTTCTCCCTACGAATTAGCAGTACAAGCTACTGTTACGACCTCTTATTGTATTCGTGCCAAAGATTCGAACAATGGTTGCACAAGTAATCAGTGTGTGCCTGTTACTGCCACAGTAAATTTTATACCAGGACTTCCTACGGTAGCTAATGTAAGCAGGTGTGGCGCCGGAAATGTAACATTTACAATTGCCAATGCAGGCTTTCCTCCTGCTAATCGGTTCCTTTTGTACACACAACCTGCAGGAGGAACGCCTGTGGCTAGTGTCACTTTACCTCTTACTCAAATAACCACCAATGTAACAACGACAACTATTTTTTATATTGAATCTTTGAATACTTCAACTGGCTGTCAAAGTGCTAGTAGGCTTGCGGTAAGTGCTATTGTGCAGCCTGAGCCTATACTCACTTTAACTTCTTCTAATGTTGAAATTTGTGGTCCTGGTGATGTTACATTAAATCCAAGTTTTGGTCCAGCCGGGGGGGATGAGGCCCAGCTATATGATGCTAATTGTAGTTTATTGATAACTAATGATAAAACTGCTCCCTATCAATTGAAAACGCCGTACGTAACGACAACTACTACTTTTGCTCTGAAGGCTAAAAATAACAGTACTGGCTGCGAAAGTAGTACCTGCCTTCCAGTGACCATTATCGTGAAACCTTTACCTATGCCTCCTACAGTTAATGATGTGGCTCGCTGTGGAATAGGAAATTTAACCTTTACAATCACTAATGTTCCTCCAGGTGGAACCGTATTTGTTTATAACCAGCTAGTAGGAGGCTCTCCGGTAGCAACAATTTCAGGACCTAACTATGAATTTCAGCTATCTAATCTAGCGAATACTACAACCTACTACTTTGAAAATTATGATCCCCAAACCCAGTGCATGAGTGGTTCTCGTACGCAGGCAAAAGCAATTATAAATCCATTTCCTTCTAGAGCCACTTTGAGTAGCAACTCTATTAGTAGATGCGGTAGTGGAGAGGTTACAATCCCCGTAAATCTACAAAATCCAACTAATACACAAGTATTTTTAACTACTGCTATAGGGGCTCCGCCTGTACAAGTGGATGCCAATTCGCCATATGAGTTTAAAGTAGACGTTCAAAATGATGTAACTTATTATCTATGTACAGAAAATGTAGTTACGGGTTGTAAACGTGAAGACGACTGTATAGCAGTTACGATTTCAATTAGTCAATTACCCGCTTCTCCAGTACCCCAATCTCAGTCTGTACAGCGGTGCGGTCCAGGTTTAGTAACTTTTACCGTCAATTTGGGCGGTAGTGTAGGGGATGTTATTCGATTGTACGATGCTCCAGTAGGGGGCACCTTAAGGGCTGTTTCAAGCAACGGTCCAGACTTTATTTTAACGCCTAATGGAGGAGTATTGCAAACCACTACAACTTTCTGGTTGGAGGCAGGCTCTTCTGCTACAGGTTGTGTTAGTAGTTCTAGGACTCAGGTGGTAGCGGTAATTCAACCTGTTCCTAATCCACCTTCAGTTACTAGCTCTAACTTATCTGTTTGTAGTGGTGGCGGAGGAGTAATTTCAGTTCAAACAAATGATCCTAATACGCAAGAGATTCGGCTTTATAATACTGCTAGTGCAAGTGTACCTTTACAAACAATTACCTTGCCCAACAATCAATTCAATATCAATAATATATCTCAAAATACTACTTATTACTTGGAGAGTTTCTCAACGGTGACCTCTTGTAGAAGTACTACAAGAACTTCTATTTCAATAAGTGTTATACCTCCTCCTGAGCCAGCGACTCCCCCTAGTATTATTTCTAGTTGTGGCCCTGGAGAAGCAAGAATTACAATTGCAAATGTGCCTCCAGGAAATGAAGTGCTAATGTATAATGAAATTTCAGGTGGTGTTCTACTAGAGTCTAGTATAGTAGCCCCCTATTCTTTTACTGTACCTATTGTAACAGGACAGGAAAAGTATTGTTTCGAAGTTCGAAATTTAGCTACTAGTTGTCTGAATGCTACGCGCAGGTGCACAGAGGCAGTTTTGCATCAACCTCCCGCTCCTCCTGCGGTACCTCCTACTCTAAAGTTGTGTGGGGGAGGTATTCAACGATTTACAGTGACCATGCCTGCCAATAACTTAGTTTTAGAGGTTTATAACTCTCTTACAGGGGGGGCGCCTATTGCTATTGATGCTACTGAGCCATATACATTTGATACTCCCGAAATTCGAACTACTACTACTTTCTATTTACAGGCTTATCATCCTGTACATAATTGCCGAAGTCCACGTGTACCTGCTGTAGTTACAGTTTATCCTATTCCTTCTGCGCCTCCAGCGCTAACAGATATTAGGCGTTGTGGAAGTGGGGATGTAAAATTTACAGCAAGCATGGGCTTACAAATTACGGGAGATAGCTTAAGGCTATATGATGCTGCACAAGGAGGTAATATGATTGCTCGTGCTAAAGGACCTGTAGCTGAATTTACTATTCCTAATGTATCCACGCACTCTGTTTTCTTTTTAGAAAATTATAATTCTGCCACAGGCTGTGTAAGTGAGAGAACTCCTATCTATGTTAAGATAAACAGAATTCCTTCACCGCCCTATACTGCTAATGCTGCTCGATGTGGTACAGGAATTGTCAACTTTTCGGCGACTTTGACAGGCGGCATGGGAGATGCTGTTCGTTTATTTACCCAACCCAGTGGGGATAGTCCTATTTATGTAGATTATACTGCGCCTTTTGAGGTATTAACGCCTGTTATTACCCAAGAAACTTCTTACTTTTTGGATGTTGTTAATTTGGAGACCCAATGTTCAAGCTCTCGTGTAGGGGTAACGGCTTTTATAAATCCTATTCCTTCACCTCCGGTAGCTATAGATTTTAAACGCTGCGGCTCAGGCCCTGCTTCTATTACTGCAGTATTAGGCAATGGAGGAGATGAGATTCAGATTTTTGAGAATGAGGTTGGGGGAGCACCCATCCAAGTTGATAATCAATCTCCTTATGTTTTATTTATTCCTAATGTAGAGCAAACAAGGTATTATTATGTTCAGAGCGTTGAGAGAGCAACAGGGTGTGCTAGCGGAAGGGTACCGGTAAAGGTAGAAATATTAGATATTCCCGAGGCGCCGATGATTTCTTCGGTAAGCCGTTGTGGAGCTGGCGTTGTTACTTTGACTATAAGTAATCTAGTACAAAACGGAGTTGTGAGTGTATTAAATGATAATTTCGAGCCTATAATTTTCGGCAATCCTGCCCCTAACCAAATCAGCATTCAGGTTACTAGTACTTCTCGATTTTATGTAGAGGTGATTAATAATTCTACCATCCTACACTGTAAGAGTTCAAGAAGTCCGGTGGAGGTTATAGTTAATCCAATTCCTCCCTCCCCTACTGCTGCTAATGTAAGAAGATGTGGAGTAGGTTCTGTGCGAGTATTGATAAATGCTCAGAACGCAGCAAGGGTGGATATTTTTGATGCTCTATACAATCTGGTTGCTACTCAAAGTAGTGCTCCCTTTGAATATCTTACCCCTCAATTACAGCAAACCAGTGTATTCTGGTTGCAATCGACTTCTAATTATGGTTGTAAAAGTGAATTAGTATTTTTTAATGTAGAAATCGTTCCTAAGCCTCTTCCTCCTATTGTCGAAAATTTGTCACGATGTGGACCCGGCTCCATTACCCTATCTGTACAGGGCATTGTTCCGGGGAATGTGTTAAGGGTCTATACTATTCATGATCTCCAAACTCCTTTTAGTGTTTTAACAAGCTGGCCCTATATAGTAGAGACACCAACACTTACAAGTAATACGGACTTATTCTTTATAGTACAAGATCCAATTACAGGTTGTAGTAGTGAAAGAACTATAGTAGGTTTAAAAATTCATCCTATCCCCTTAGCTCCTTTTGTTGAAAACTTGCAAAGATGTGGAGAGGGGCCTGTTACCTTTACTGTCTCACCCGCAGACAACCACACTAGTGCAATTCATGTATATGATCCTGAAATAAGCATGCTTACACCCGTAGAGGTATTGGCTCAATCTCCCTATCAATTTACGCGAATCATTTCTTCGAATAAGACTTTTTATTTCGCTGCTGTTGATAAAGTCACCTCATGTAATAGTAATC
The DNA here is from genome assembly GCA_025057395.1 of Bacteroidia bacterium. Taxonomy (GTDB): domain Bacteria; phylum Bacteroidota; class Bacteroidia; order J057; family JANWXU01; genus JANWXU01. The sequence goes on from JANWXU010000008.1 coordinate 47,367, forward strand.
TTGTCCTTGCACATGCCACTATTCTGGAGCCGCCGGCCAATCCAGTGGTTAATGTTGCTCAGGTACATCGCTGTGGTCCGGGGCAGGTTGTTTTAACAGTTCAAAGTTCACCAGGAGCTGAAGTACGTTTGTATGCAAGTCAAACGGAAAACATGATTTTAGACCAAGATAATACTCATACACAGGGCTATTATCATCTTGTAACACCTTTCCTGAATGCGAGCACAACTTTTTACATTGAGAGTTTCTTTACTTCTAACAATTGTCCAAGTAGGGTAGGGCGAGTAGCTGTGCCTGTTATTATTTATCCTTTGCCTGAGCCGCCTGTAGCAAGTAATCTTGAAAGGTGTGGTCCAGGGATAGTAACTTTTTCTTTGAATCCTACAGGCACCTCGGCTCAAACTTTAATAATGTACGATACTCCTATAGGGGGTATTCCTATACAGAGCGTAAGTATTCCCCCGTATACAATTAGACATACGGTATTGCAAAATAGTGAATTCTATTTTGGGGCCGTGAATAATGAAACGGGGTGCCATAGTGCTTCTCGAACTAAGGTAAATATTAAATTAAATCCCGTTCCCTTACCTCCGAGTGTTGAAAATGTGAGTCGATGTGGAGACGGTATAGTAACTTTTACTGTTTCTACAGCTGAGGCGGACAAAATTTTGGTATATGCTAATATTGATGGGGGGCAGCCAATAGGAAGTTCCACAGTGGCTCCTTATAGCTTCGCTGTTCCAATTTCTAGTTCTATAACCTCCTTTTATTTTGAAGCTGTTAATTCTACTACGGGATGTGCCAGTCCAAGGGCAGAGGCCTTAGCTATAAGGCAAGAAGTACCTTATCCTCCACAAAATGTTATAATTACGCGCTGCGGCCCGGGAGTCATTACTGTTACAGCGGTACAAAATTTTCCTCCTTTTGGAGACCAAATGCTTTTATATGAGTCTTCTGGGAATATTGTAATGGCAAGTGTAAATCGGCCACCTTTCATTTTTTCTATAAATATAACTACCACTACTACTTTCTATTTAGCCGCAAGTGTTGCCGCAACAGGATGCCAAAGTGAAAAAGCGCCAGTTGTTATTAGAGTAGCTTCGAAGCCTGGTATTGTTAAAACTTCTTCCGTTGAACGTTGTGGCCCTGGTACTGTAACTTTCACTGCTTGGATGGGTTTTCCTGTAGGAACTTCAGTTAGATTATATAATGCTCCTGAGGAGGGAAATTTAATTGCTGTTGATAGTGTTGGGCCACAGCCTTACTTATTATCAGTAAATGTAACCACTACTACAACTTTCTATGCTGCTGTAGATAATTTGGGATGTGGGGGAGATAGGATGCCGGTAGTGGCTTATGTGGAAAGGAAGCCTGCTATGCCTATTGCACCACCTGTTAGTCGCTGCGGCCCCGGCCGTGTAACGATAACCGCAATCTTTGGAACACCTGCGGGATCCCAAATTAATTTATATGAAACTCCTGTAGGGGGAACTCCTATAGTTACAGATTTTAACAATCCTTTTGAGCTAATTATACCCTATGATATTACTAGTTCAGTTACCTATTACCTTAGCAGTGCAGTGGTGGGTGAAGACTGTGAAAGTGATAGGTTTCCTATTAAGATAAACATTCAACCCCTACCTGTTAAGCCGGTTGTGGAAAGTGTTTCTCGTTGCGGTCCGGGGTCTGTAACTTTTAGCGTTTGGATACCAGATGCTTTGCAAGGAATGGTCCGACTTTATAATAGCCCCAGTGGAGCTCAGCCTATTGATATGCAGCCAAATCCTCCGTATCGATTTTTATCTCCACCGGTAACTACTAATACAACTTTCTATTTCGAACATATCGATCCCTTAACTTTATGTGCTAGCGAAAGGGCGTCTGCCGAATTGAGAATTATACCAGTTCCGGGTCCTCCTACAGCTGTATCTGAGCCCCGTTGCGGTGCAGGGCCTGTTACGATTTCTGTAGCTCAAGGCCAGCCTACGGGTACTCAGTTTGTTTTATACAATAATGAACTCAATGAAATTAAAAAGGTGGATGCATCATTAAGTACCATAACAACCGATAATATAAGTAGTAGTACTAATTATTTTATTAGGGTAGTTAATACCCTAACTGGTTGTTCTAGTGCTATTGTGCTAGTTCCACTGACAATAAATCCTTTGCCCTTATCTCCCGTAGCTTCGGATGTGATACGATGTGGTGCTGGAGGAGCTACCTTTTCAGTAGATTTACCCGATGGTTCTATAGTTCGTCTTTACGATTCAAATGACAATACTAGAGAGCTTATTGCAAGTGATAATAATGCTCCTTATTTGTTGACTATACCCTTTTGGGCCACAAGCCATACTTTTTATCTAGAAAGAGAGCTTGGTAGCACTGGTTGCAGAAGTGCCTTGCAACCAGTACGCTTACTTATAAATTCTATACCGGCTAAGCCCAACGTAGCAAATGTAGCTCGTTGCGGTTCCGGCAGCGTAACGTTTAGTGTTCAAATGGGATCGCCTCCGGGAAATCAAGTTTTTCTGTATGCTGCTTCAAGTGGAGGGCAGTCTATTACTTCTGCTACTACCGCTCCTTATTTGCTTACTTCTCCTAATATTCAAAACACAACTACCTTCTATTTTAGCAGTTTTCATTCTCAAACAGGTTGTGAAAGTGAAAGAACCGCTGCAATTGCTATCATCAATCCATTACCACCTGCTCCAGTAGTCAATAATAATGTTATTCTATGTGGTATAGGGCAGGCTAACTTTTCTGCTTTTGTAGAGCATTCAAGTGTAAACAGGGTAGTTCTTTACAGTGAGCCTAATTTACTTTCTCCTGTTAATGAAACTTCTATTAAGCCTTTTATTCTAAAAACACCTTTGATTGAAAATAGTAGAACGTATTGGATTGCTGCTATGAGTGATCAGGGTTGTCCTAGTGAGTTTGTACCAGCTTCTGTTTTGGTGTATGCGCCTCCTGCTCCTCCTGTTTTTCAAACTGTAGAACGATGTGGTCCGGGGTTAGTTACTTTAACTTTTCGAATGGGTTCTCCTGCAGGTAACCGAATTCTGTTATTTTCTCAGGAAACAGATGAGTCGCCCTTTATTACACTATCTCATTCTCCATATTTAGCACCGTTGGTGGTTAATGAAACAAAAGTTATTTATGCCCAAGTACTTAATTCTAATTTAGGGTGTGCAAGCATTAAGTTGCCGGTTACTATAAAAGTTAACCCAGTCCCCGAGCGACCTGAAATACAAAGTAATGCCCCTATTTGTAATGGAGAAACTTTAAAACTAAGTATTCTTTCTCCCAATTCAAATCACACTTATCTGTGGCGTGGCCCCGATGGATGGCAACAAATAGGTGCAACCGTTTATCGAAGTATTAGTGCAATCGAGTTAGGAGGAACGTACAGTGTGGTTGCTATTGCGGGCTCATGTACTTCTGAAGCTGCTTCAGAGAATATAATAATTAGAAGGGGAATTCCAACCCCAGTCGCGGGGGCATACCATATTTACAATGACCCTACTGCCCATTGCGAGGGTAATGAACTTAATTTGGAAGTAAAAAATTATGATCAATTCCCGGCGGGTACAGAGTTTGTTTGGCGAGGACCTAATCAAACTACCGTTGCTACACATCCTCATCCTGCCTTTCCTAATGCTTCTCCTAGTCTTTCGGGAACCTATGCTGTATATGCAGTTTATCAGGGCTGTACCTCAAAGGTAGATACCATACGAGTACGCATTTATCCGAAGCCCGCACCCCCTACCTATACAGGAAATACGATATTTTGTGAGGGTAGTTCAAACTTTTCACTCTCTATTCTTCCTTTGCCACCTAGCGCTATGGAGTATTACTCCTATCAATGGCACGGGCCTAATGGTTTTTACCAAACCGGAACTACAGTATCTAGGCCCTCTATTTTGCCTAATGCGGGTACTTACACTGTAAGAACGGTAAGTAGTTATGGTTGCATATCAGAGCCTACTCATATCACTGTTGAAATTATACCTAGGCTTCCCTTGCCTACAATTGTGGGACCTAGTTCCATTTGCATGGGGCAAAGATTGAAAATTGATGCTTCGAGTAGCTTAAGTAATCCTATTTATTATTGGCGTGGACCTGGAGGATGGCAATTTGTAGGTGGAGCTACTGTTGAACGAGAAAATGTTGTTTTATCAGATGGTGGTACCTATTCAGTATCTGTGGTTTCTAGAGGTTGTACTTCTGCACCTAGTACTATTAATGTTGAGGTAAGACGTGCGCCAGCTAAGCCCCCTATTTTCGATAATTCACCTATTTGCGCAGGTGATCGTCTAGTACTATCTACTACTCCTATAGAAGGGGCATATTACTACTGGCAAGGTCCATGCTTTGAGCATAGCGGCGCCGATTATCGTATATTCCGAGAAGCTATTTTATCAAGGTGTGCTGGTCCTCATTCTTTGACAGTTATACAAAACGGCTGCTCTTCAGAAGTAGCAATAAAAAGTATCAGTATATATAATAAACCTATAATAAGCGTTACTAATGATGGTCCTAAGTGCCTGGGAAATGAAGTAACTTTAAGTGTACAAGGGGAGGATGGTCAGCCATTGCCACCAGGAACACAATTTATCTGGAGCGGTCCTAATGGCTTTAATGTGACTTCTACTTCTTCTACAGTAAATCGTCTCCTTCAAACCTCGCAAGATCAAGGTACGTACAGTGTAATTGCTGTAGTGGCTACCAATTGCAGTTCTGTTACGCAGACTACTTTAGTACGCACACAACCGGTACCTACCCTACCAACAGTTGTAAATGATGGTCCTAAGTGTGAGGGAGAAAGACTGACTTTTACTGTTACAGGCAGTCCAGGTGCTACCTATTTATGGCGAGGACCTAATGGTTTTAATGTAACTACTACCCAGACTAGTATCTCACGAACATCGGTTACGGTACAGGACGCAGGACAGTATAGTTTACAAATGGTAGTTCGAGGTTGTACTACGGTTGCCCAAATTTCTAGTGTAGTGATACGTCCTAGACCGCCGCTTCCTATTGCAAATGCCACTTCTCCTGTGTGTGAGGGAAATACTATTACTTTAAGTGCATCGGGAGTTCAGCCAGTTGTTACTTATCGGTGGGCGGGACCAGGAGCTTTTGTACGTACTACTACAGAAAATAACCTAACTCTTCCTAATGCTCAACCTGGTTCGTATGCTTATACTGTTACAGCTATTGTTGCGGGGTGTACTTCTCTACCTGCAGTAACTACAGTTGAAGTTTTGCAAGTACCGCTTGCTCCGAATATTACTGTGGATGGTGGTATACGCAAGTGTGTAAATGATATCTTGCAATTAAATGCTTCTATTGAGCAAGAGCCTGCCACTTATATTTGGAGTGGACCACAAGGGTATAGCGCTGTAGGAAACAGTGTAAATAAGCAGCTTTTATCTCCCCAAGAAGCAGGTTACTATGAAGTTTTTGCTATTTATCAATCTTGTACTACTGCAAAGAGCCGAATCTACATAAATGTGAATGATAGGCCTGCCCCTCCTTCAATTAGAGGTAATTCTCCTGTTTGTGATGGTGAAAGAATTCATTTAACCGCTATTACAGGGGATAATAGCTATGAATTTTATTGGAATGGTCCTGGTGGCTTTAGCTCTACAAGTTCTGAAATTAACCGAATAGCTAATAGTTTAAGTGCTGGTGCTTATAGTGTTGTAGCTATTCAGGGAGGCTGTACCTCGAGTGTATCAGTGCGAAATATCCAAGTAAATCCTGCTATTCCACTTCCTGAAGTTCGTTCTAACTCTCCCATTTGTACAGGTCAAACGCTAGAATTTACAGTATTAGGCTCGCCATTAAATAATGCTCGCTACGAATGGAGTGGACCTAATAATCGGTTTTCTACTCAGTTCAAGGCTGTGTTTACGAATGTTACCACTAATGATGCTGGTACTTATACTTTAATTATCCGCCAAAATGGATGTGCTTCTATACCAATTACTTTACCTGTCGAAATACGATCAACACCATCTGCTCCTGTAGCTACTAATACGGGTCCGGTTTGTGAAGGTCAGAGTTTAAATCTTGAAGCTAGTGCCGTGCCTGGAGCTACTTACTTATGGCGTGGGCCCCAAGGTTTTTCTGCGACTACACAAAGTGTTACCCTAAGTAATGTATTAACAAACCAGAGCGGTACTTACAGTGTGCAGGCAATAGTACAGGGTTGTACCTCAGGGGTTTCTACAACACTTGTTAGTATCCAACCTAAGCCGGCAACGCCCCTAGTAAGTAGTAACCGTATTATTTGCTCAGGTAATACGTTAGAATTAACAGCAGTTGCTCAAAGTTTAGTGAGTGGTTACCAATGGGAAGGACCTAATGGTTTTTATGCTAGCAGTCAAAATGTGAGAATTGTTAATATAACTACTTTGGCTACAGGTACTTATGTGGTGCGTACTCAAAGAGGAAATTGTTTCTCTGACCCTGCGCGCATACAGGTTACTGTTTTACCGACACCGGAACCTGTACTAGTAGGAAATAATGGACCGCTTTGTCAAGGGCAGGAACTGCAACTTACCGCTTCTTTATTTGTAGGAGCTTCTTACCATTGGAGCGGGCCAGCTAACTTTACTTCTACTGAGCAAAATCCTATTGTAGGCAATCCTTCAACAGGTACCTATAGTGTGAGGGTAGTTTTAGGTCAATGTACTAGCCGCACTGTAGAAACCCGTGTAACCATTTTTGAAAGTCCTGCTGTACAAGTTTCCAACAATAGTCCAATTTGTGCTGGCGATAAACTTGAAATTCATGCTACCCATAATCCTGAGTGGGTCTATCAATGGCGCGGGCCTAACGGATTTTTACATAATCAAAATAGTATAGTAATTGAAAATGCTACTTTGCGTAATGCTGGTGTTTATACTTTAGAGGTTGCTAATAGTAATTGTAGAAGTGAGCAGCTTTTAATTCAAGTAGCTATTCTTTCTCCTCCTCTAGTGCCTAGTGTTAGTCAAAATGGGCCGCTTTGCAATGGACAGGTATTACAACTATTTGCTACTTCTACACCGGGAGCTGGTTACTTATGGAGAGGGCCAGGTGGATTTATTTCTACTTTACAAAATCCAATAGTTCAAAATCCTATACCAGGTATCTATTCAGTAGTATCGATAATGAATGGTTGTACATCTCTCCAAGCTACGGAAACGGTAGTAATAAACAACGCTAATTGCTGTCCGGCTCCAGCAAGTCCTTTCGTGGAGGTTATTAATCCAACTACAGCAAAAATTAATTGGGCTAACACCTTAGAAGGTCCTATATGCTATATTGTTAGCTATGGACCTAAAAATCAGGATCCAAGTTCTTGGTTATACTCCAATCTTGTTCCCTACCCTCAAACTTCGCTAGTAATAGATAATTTAGATCCAACTATTGAGTATGGTGTACAAATTCGTTCAAATTGTACTGCTTGTGCAGCCCGGAGTGGAAATCGTTCTGCAACTGTTGAGACAAGTTTTAGAACCATAAATGCCAAATCTTATGGTAATTTTGAGGAGAAGATATGGGAAACGCAAGTATACCCTAACCCCAATAGTGGTCTATTTACTGTGCACTTACGTAGTAATTTTAGTGGAACGATTACACTTTCTTTGCGGGATTTGGGAGCTCGTTTAGTGTGGCAAAAGTCGTTCAATTTTGAAGAAGGTAATAGTATACTGCCGGTAGATTTGATGTATATTTCCCCAGGTATTTATACGTTTGAATTTCGTAATGAAGAATCCTCTAAAGTAGTAAAGTTGGTAATTAGCCGATAATATTCTTTAAATATAAAAGCTACCCTCTCTTTAAGAGGGTAGCTTTTTGTTTTAGTTAAGTATAGTTATAGTTGTTTTATATTATTTTATCCAGAGATCTTTTCTCAACGCCAATAATTTGTCTTTGAATTCCATTAGGATTAGGCTGTGTGAAGATGATTAAGCTATCATGCTCTAAGACCATAATTTTTTTTGCTTCTTGGACTAATTTTTTTAGTTGTGCTTCTGAAAGTTCACCCTCAAAGACAGAGTTCTGTATCCAGTTCAAAAATCTTCGGCAGAGTTTTAGCATTTTGCTTACTCTTTCTTCGCCTACATCATAAACTAATATTACGTACATACGTGTTACTTTTTATTACCACCATGCTTGTAGGGGCTTGTAAGGCTGAATTTCCATTATGTGTTTAATGATTTTATAGGCTTCCAAACGAATAAGGGTTCGATAACTTACACTTCGTTTAAGTGCTTTATGCTTAATGGTAGTATTTAATTTATTTTCAAATGCACGCACAAACGTTTTACAGCCCTCTTCATTGAGTACACATCGCATAGCTTCTTTTTGAAAATCCTTGAGTTGTATTTGCTTAGTATTAACGAGCTGAAATATAAGACGGTCGGTAATAAGGGGCTTAAATATTTCAGCTACATCTAGACAAAGGGAAAATCGACGATAGCCTGGTTCATGTAAGTAGCTAATGGTTGGATTTAGCTGGGTTTTATGAATTTCTCGTAAGCAAATGGTGTAACACATACTATTAGCAAAAGAAATTAAAGCGTTAATTTCATTAGTGGGGGGATTTTTTGTTCTGCCTTCAAAAGGGAAATCGGGAGGAAGAATAGCATTAAACCCTTGGTAATAATATTGCTTTAAATTACCCTCAATTCCCATAAGTTCAGCAATTGTCTGAGCTTCTTGCACCTGTTGGAGAAGAAGATTCATAGCCTGAATAATTTCTCCTAGTTCTTCTTTACCACGAACATGGTAATATTGCAGGTTTCGTAGCATTATTTTAGCGGCGCCTGTTACAAATTGGCGAGCAAGCCATATCCTGAGCTTAGGATCTAGATAAAATCGGGCTTGTGCTATGACTACTGCTCCTGCATTGAGCTGCTCGCGCGGCATGAAAGAGCCCGTATAATTGCGATAATAATCGTAAAAATGGACAGCTACTTGTTTACGTCCTAAGAAATTTAGGGCTGCTGTATTAAAATCTAGGGCGCCAAAAGCATAAATTGTTTCTGTAGCTTCTATAGGAAATCTTTTGATTATGGTTGGCTTTTGCTCTCCGTTTTGATGGTATAAAACTAGGCTTTGGTCTTCTCGCTTAATCCTACCTGCTTGGAATATATAGTAAGTATTAGCCATAGAGCAAAAGAATTTTATTCATCGGCATAACAAAATTCATAGTAGGCACATTTTTTACAGAAAGGTTTATTTACTACAGGAGGACATTGCTTTGAATTTCGGGTTTTAATTACCTCTTCCATCATTTTATTCAAAATTGGAATATCTTCTGGAATCAAAGTTACAATTTGAGTTTGGTGGAAGCGGGGATATTCTAGAATCCCCGTCCATTGCTGAAAGCCGTATTGAGAAAGCACATAAAGGTAAAATTTAAGCTGCCAGATATGAGCACTTTGAAAAGCAGGGCTACGCTTGATCTCGCGTACAGTTTTGCTTTGTGCGTCTAGATAATCAATTTTAATTCTAGCAATAGCCAGGCCCTGAAATTTCTTTTTTCTTCGGGTGTAGGCGTACTCTTCTAAGATACGTCCTTGTTGTACAAGATCGCTGAACTTTTCAAGCTGTATACCGTGCTGAAAAAGCCAAAGTCTTCTTTTACAGCTTGCTAAGTAAGAAATTTCTGTACCTGAAACAAGCTCAAATAGTTGCATTAGGAACTAATATGGGCATCGTAATTGTAATTTTGTAACATTTCTATGATACGATTTTCTGCGTTCGCAAGGGCATCTGCTTCAGCCTCGATATTACCAGGTATATAACTTTCTGCAGGCAAACTTACAAAAAGTTCAGCTTTAGCATTTCTATCTAATACAGGAATAGCTTGAGGTCTATCTACTTCTTCTATATCTCGCAAACGGGCACGAATAGCACCTGCTACATATTGAGCATTATGGCTAATAGCTACTGCTAAAGTTTCCATAAGTCCAAAAGTTCGAGCTTGATTGCTTGTAATTCGCCAGTTAATCACGGCGTTAGCAATTGCTGGAATCATTTTTTCTCTTTCTTCCTTAGGGCAAACTAAACAAGGCCCATAGCTATTATAACCTCTTTTCCAGCCTTTTTCTTCGAGCTTTTTGGCAGTTAAGTTATCCACTTCAGGCTCTACAGGGTCTAGGTTTACGCAAAATAAGCGTTCCATATCAATACATATATCCACTACATATAAACCTGTAGCACGCCGCTGGTCTTGTATATATTTGCGTTTTTTGGGTGTTGCTCCATCGAAATTACTTAGAAGTTCCACTAATTCTTCATCACTAAGCATTCTCCCTTCTTTGCCTTCTCTTACTACTACCTTGCTTGTAGGAGTACTAGAGCGGTCGAAGGAAATATTTTCTTCGGAGGTACCCGCTAACAAAGGGTGTAGAGGGCGCATAGCTGATATACACAAAGGGCTTCTGCGCTTTACTACAAAGCTACTTTCTTTAGAGTCTCCCTCATCTTTTTCCTTTGTGGGCTTATCTGCTTGTTTTTTGGCTCGCATATATCCTCCAATAAGTTGATCGGGATAACTAGGGTCTGCTAACGAAAGAGCTTCGCCCTCCTTAAATTTTATTTTGCCCTTACTATCTTTCTCCATTACCCAAACAAAATGTATAGGGGCTAGAGAGAGATTGAGGTTACTACAAAGGGTATCAATAATACTTCTCTTTACTTGCTGCCCGCTAGAATAAGGTTGCGCTCTATTAAAACGCGGGTCATAATATATTTTTTGTCCATCTGCTACGCAAAATACAGTATAATCAGCGTTTCGTAGTGCTCTAATGTAGATGTGTTTAGGTGTATTGTTTAGCATAATTTTGATGTTTTTTATGTTTTAAAAAAATAATTTAATTTTTAGCAGTTTTGTGATAAACGAATAAGAAATATACTAAACTCTGAAATAACGGGAAGCGGTCGGGTGCCATTGCTGTTACTTCTTTTACTACCTGATAAAAATTTTCAGCTTTTTCTAATAAATGGTCGTCACCCCCGCTTCTAAGCTGCTTCAGAATATCTGCTAAGCCTTCTATAAATTTTTGACGGCTTTTTTTATCAAAGAGGTTTAATACCTCATTTTCTTTGGCAGTAGTACGAGTGCCAGCTTGGTACTCATAAAGATTTTCTGCAAGTTTATCGGCTAGATCAAATAGGTTCATTTTTTTATCTTTATTTTGTTGTTTTACTAATAGCGCTGCTAACCATAGAATTTGTTGTTGTAAAATGAAAATATCTTTATCTTTTAGTTTGAATTCTCCCTTTTCATTGGGTTTAATATCTGATTGTTGTGGTTCAAAAGCGTACAATCCGATACTTCCTCGTTGACAAACTTTTTGGATTCCAAATCTACTCTCGTATTCTTGAATGAAATTTTTGATGTTATACTGAAAACCCCGGTGTTTGAGCCTAGGCACAGGACCATATAAGATATTAAATAACTCGATAAGGCTATGAATCTCAGAAAGGTATACGGGTATATAGCCTACAGTTATATTAGTTTGGCCGTATTGATACACATATCCTAGAAATGTTTGATTAGGAAAATTTTCACTAAGGTGTAAAAATAGGTCAGTCCATTTAACTGTTTCAAGCCTTTCTCCTTCTTTAGAAATATAATTTTGTAAGTAAGGTGCAAAGCCTGCGGGAAGAGTTTCAAGCGAAGTATTAATTAACTGGTTATCTAGTAAAAAGTTAAGCCAAATCCCGTTCCAGGTATCCAGTTGTCTCCCTTTAAGTTGAGGATTCTCGTTGAGAATTTGACGATAATATTTCCATCCGGCAGCTAAAAGTTTTAGCAGTGTTTCTTCTAAAAAAGTGAAACAAAATCCTCCTCTTACTCCTATGCCCAAACCTGCACCTATCCACGAAGCATACACTTCTTCTTCAAAAATTTCTTCTTCTTTTTCAGCTAGAAAAGGGTAAAAAATATTGGAAGTTTGACCTGCTGTGGTACCATCTAACCCTGCTGCTGCATAGCCTACGTAGGTACCTGCATGGAGCTTTTCTACAGGTGCTACGAATGCCTCCTTAATACCACTTTGTAAATATTTGTAGCGTAGAGTTGATTCATTTCCTCCTAGGGCAATTTCTTTTTCTAATTCTTCTTTTTTGACTTTTCTTGCAGCATGAAAGGAAGAGTTATGCACAGAGTTAAGGTGCTTGGTATTTTCTGTATTGTAGAAAAGAGGAAAAATGATTTTATCGAAGAAAGCTTTAGCAGAAAGCTTTTCTCCCTCGGGTTTATCTTGGTTATAAATTTGGAGATATAATTTACCAGCTTGTGTTGCGTACATAATTTTTAATATTTTTAGGTTATACAATAAAATCAGCTTCTTGGAGTACTAAACCTAATATAGGATCATACATTTCATCTGGTACGATATAGGGCCAATTGCCTTTACTACTACGTGCAAATTGATCTTTATAAGGAAATAAACTTTTGAGAAATACAGGAATTTCATACAAAATGCGGCTACTTTTTGTTTGATGAGGCTTTTCATAGAGTTCCTTATCTTTTTCCAAAATACATACTACAGAATCAATTTCTAATGCTTCTAATAAAACTGCTCTTTTAGAATTAGTTAAGGGCTGAATATGCCATTGATTTTCTTTGAATACTAGATATGAATTAATTGAAGAAAGGTCAAGATCTGGGTAAATGATATCTAGCATATTTTGAATATTCCTTTCCTCTAATATTTCACCGTCATTAGGCAATACATTAAAGCTTTTTTCTACAATTGAAGTTATATAAGGGCGGCAGGGCGGAGTAGGGATTAAAACATAAACAGGCTTATACGTTCCTATTACCTGGGGTGTTCTTTTACGATTGATTCTACCAAAACGCTGGATAAGGGAATCCAAAGGCGCAGCCTCTGTAATCATTATGTCAAAGCTGATATCTAAGCTTACTTCTACTACCTGTGTAGTTAGCACAAGGCAAGGACCTTCTTGGAGATTTAGCTGCATTAGTTTTTTTTCAAGCTCAATTCTGTCTATCCTTCTAAATCGATTATGAAGTAAAAGCTTAGGAATAGAAGGGAATAGTTGCTGCAGCTCGGGAAATAAATTTTGTGCTCGCTTTACCGTGTTACATACCCATAATACTTTTTCTTTTTGAGTAATAGCCTTTTGTACAATTTCTAAAGCTTGCGAAGTTTGGGAAAGCTTATAAATTCTATGTCGGTTATAACTATCAAGTTCTTCATTGGTTAAATGAACTTCATAAGTATTAGCTTCTCCTCCTAGTAATTTTTTCAAACAATTGTATAGAGCGGTTGGCATAGTGGCGGTGCCTATGTGAATCCTACAGCCCAAGTGAACTAAAGCTTCTACAAGAGCTACTACCATAGCTTGGGCTTGCTTATTATATGTGTGGATTTCATCTAGAATGATATCTGTTCCTTTAACATCCAAGATAGCTGCTTCAAAACCTGGCGTACCAAAAATAATACTTGCTAATTGGTGAGGGGTGAGAACTTTTACGCTAGCTCCTACAAAGGGTTGTAATATGCGCTCTTCAAGGGTAGTTTTATTATCAGGTAACGAGAGCTGGGAGCAAGCATGCAAGAGGCGAATATCAGTACCTTCTTTAAAGTAAGGGTGCTCTTTTTTTTGCGGGCTATAGCGTAAGCGCTCATACATTGCATTAATAGAAGCTTGGTAGGGCAATACATAAAATACACGACCTTTGCACCTACGGAGTAAAAAGTCTGTTTTGCCCGAACCTGTAGGTGCAGTTACTAGGGTATGAGATCGTTTATCTTGAGTATCTTTTAATAATAAAGGAAAAAGTGTAGAAACAGGACGGTTATGAATAGGAGTAAAGTCGGGAATGACAAAAAGTTTTTCAGGAAAATTAGTTTCTTGTGCTTCTAAAGCTGAGCACATATGGTCGGCAGCCATTAGTAATCCTCGTAAATAGGAATATCCTGCAGTGGTTCTTTGGTGCTTACAAAATTGGAGTACATACCGCAATGCTTTTTTAGCTTCTTCGTAGGTAATTGAATGAACTTGCATCCCTAGCGCCTCTAATATAGCAAGGGCCTTAGGCTGCCAATCTTCCCAATTTTCAGCATGGGCTTCAAAACTTTCTTCAAAGCCGAAAGTTTCAAACATATCTAAAAACCCTTTTTCTTTA
>JANWXU010000090.1 GCA_025057395.1 Bacteroidia bacterium
TGATGCTTCGGAAGCTGAGGGTGAAAAAACTGCTGATGAGCGACTATTAGAACTTTTAAAACCCTTGACTGGCAATATCAGCTACTCACAACTGCCAAAAATTACTGTCATGGTGGCTATTAATGATGGTAAGCTAATTTCCTTCTTTTACCAATATGAAAAAGATTTCCCTATTCTTAAAAAAATTGTAGAAGATGCTTATTTTGGAGTAGTCCAAGCCAATCCGCCTGCTGATAAAATTGCTGCTAAGATTAAGGTAATAAATCTTAAACTCCGTACTTTTATTGATTACAATTTTGATAATACTTTTGGCGAATCAATTTATGATAGACAACTAGAAGTTTTTCTTGAAGAGCGATTTTGGGAGCCTGTTTGTCTCGACTGTACAGCTAATTCGTATTGCCCCATTTGGAAAAATGTAAAAGCTTTACGTCATTTCCAGGTACGTAATCAGCTTAAAAAATTATTTGCTATTAGCTACTTACGTGGGCTTAAAAGAAGTACTATTCGAGACTTGCGCTCAAGCTTAGCCTTGGCTATTACTGCTAATCTTAGTTGCAAGGACATACATGCTAAAGAAGAGCTTGATTATAATGATTTGTATTTCAATCAACTCTTTGAAAGTCAAGATGATGTTTCTATTGAGTTTCAGGCACTAGACCCTGCCCAAAAACCTATTCCTGAGCTAGATAGTTACCTTCACTTTGCACTAAAAAATCCAGACCTCAATTCTGAATTAGAGTCTTTCTTTACACCAGCTATCCATATTCAAGGACTTTTCACTGCTTTTGCTAGTAACCTCACAGTTCAAACTTTTCGAAGGCGCTTATATTTTGAGGCTAATGAAGAGAAACTGAAAGCTACTTTTCATAGCCTTCGTACTATAGACACATTTTTGCCGTATCAACACCTTAGCTCATTTTTTAGTCTTTTAAACAAAGAGATAAAGCCTGAGGAAGAAGAAAAAATTTTAAGCCAGCTCCTAGAAGGAATTTCTCGCAGCGATGAGCTTTCAGCCCAGGCTATTGAGAAATTACTTATTCAAAATCAGTCTCAAGGTAAAGATCCTAAAAAAAGAATTGGGCTATTACTAAGACTACAAAAAGCTAGGGCTACAGCCCAGAATGCTTCTCTTGCTGTCTGTAGAGCTTTTGAAAGGGATAGATTTTGCATAGAGGTAGTAGAAGTAAGCGAGCAACAAAGACAATTTTTAGAAGTTTTACCCACCCAATTAAATCTTATTTTTAAATCTAATGAAGAGTACTGCTTTAGACTTACATTAAGTTTAGACCTATATGAGCTTCTAATGAATTTAGGAAGCGGCGGTTTGCCCTTTTCTAATGAATATTACACATTGCTGGATGAGCTTGTTTTGTTTAAAAATAATCTGCATCGTACTCAAAGCCAAGAAGTTTTCTTAATCAAGAATGAAAAGCAGGTGTATCATGTAATGTTAGAAGATCAAAAATTACAAATTCAACAGATTCTATGAAATATACTCCTCCGCTTGGTTGGAAGTTACCAATTTCAAAAGGAAAAAATATTTCGCTTATCGGTATTAAATGCGATTACCTCCTATGTCTAGATCTAAATACATTTTATAGAGAATGCATTCTTCCAGGGCTTTTTTTATTAGCCGAATATGAAGGAAAGAGATATAGTAAGAGTGATAAAGAAGCAGGTATTAATCAAACCTTAGACTCACTTTGCCAAACGGAGCCAATGCAAGCTTGGCAAAACCATAAAGATTTGCTACTTGAGTGGCTTCAGCAAAGTATTTTCAAAGTAGGTAAAGCAGGATTAAACCGCCAAAAAGATAAGATTTTATTTTTTTACCCTCTTACTTATTCCTCTTATCGAAAAGCAGAACTAAAGAGTAATTTGATTCGAGATATCCCTCATTTTTTGTATCAATTACTTACGAATTATATACAAGCGAAGTATAAAAGCGATAGTAATACTATCAGTAGGGTTCTACCGAATATATTTCGTAGAATCTTCCAATATGAAGAAATAGACTTCAATTTGAAATCTTCATCTAACTCTACTAGGCCAGGAGTATCTAAGCATCCTCATAATAGAAAGTTAGACCTAGAGGCTTGGCTTTCTGACCTTATTCACTCCCAATTCGAAGAACCAGAACCCGGGCGTTATAATATTTCGGTTCATCCGCCTATCCTAAAGAATTGTGCCTACCGCCTTGCTCAGAATATCTTTTATTTTTCTGCCTTTTTTCAAAAATACCTTACTCCTCAAGAGCTCATAAAGCGTCTTACCACGTTAATTTGTTTTGAAATTTACATATACGTGCTCAATTATATCCAAGGATTACGGCATTTATACTATAACAAACAATTTCCTGATTGCTTTAAATCTACTAGTGATGCTACCGTTTGTACTCAATTCTATGTGGACTGCTCTAAAGGAAATAATTTTTATTCTCGGCAATTGGCCCGCCTTTGTTTAGGTGAGCATCTTTCCCAGCTACCCGATTTTATCTATCATCAAATTTATTTTCGCACTATTGATGCAATCATTCAACATTTAAACTACGAAAATCCTGAAAGGGTAAAGGGTTGGTATTCTCTTAGAGAGGATCCAGTTAAATACTTTGAAACTATTCATCAGGCATTTATTAACTATGAAAATGATAAACAAGCTAATTCACCAACTATCCAGGCTATTGAAGAAATTGCCCGCGAAAAAATAAAGGATCTTGTTGAGCAGCTTAAAGAAGAAGAAGAGCCGGATGCAGACCTTATACATTTAGATAATATTACTCGAAATAATCCTACTCAGGTTAAGCGTTTAGTACAAATACTTTTTGAAAAGCAAAAGTCTAAGGCGCAGTCTAATATTGAACAATGGTGGAAAGAAGCTGCCGGTATACTTTCAGTTAATGAGGGAATTGCAAGTGGAACCGCCCGAAGAAATACCTGGGCATATGATTTATCCGATGAATTACTTTGGATTTTAGTACATCTTTTTGCCATTCAAGGTTCTGCAAAACCCCAAAGATTTTTAAATCTCAAAGCAGAAAAAATTCGCCTTGTTGATTTTCTACAAAAACTGGAAA
The DNA here is from genome assembly GCA_025057395.1 of Bacteroidia bacterium. Classification (GTDB taxonomy): domain Bacteria; phylum Bacteroidota; class Bacteroidia; order J057; family JANWXU01; genus JANWXU01. The sequence continues at coordinate 3,077 of JANWXU010000090.1, forward strand.
AAGAATATGGAATTTTAATTGATAAGGTGCCTGTGCAGTACCAAGGCTTTTATGAGTATGAGCAGGCTGCCGAACAAAATCGTAGAGCATTACAAGTGCGTTTATCCCAGATGGGCTTTTTCCGAAATTATGCTGATGATTTTCAAGCGCAGTTTATTCAACTCTATTTTTAGATAATAAATTTATTTTTTATGAAAACAACAAAAGTGCCTGCGAATTGGAAGAGAGGTAATAGGCAGCTTAATGGTTTTAAGTTCGATCTTGTTTTGAGTTATGAGCTCAATGACTTTATGCATGAAGCCTTACTGCCAGAACTTTTTTTCTGGGTAGAAAGTGAGGGAAAAAGAAGAAGTGAAAATCTATCCTTAATGTGCCCGGATGATCTTGCACAAGAATTGCTTAAAAAAGGGCAATTGGAAAGTTGGGCTAATTGCCATCAAAAGCTGCTACAAGATTGGCTTGAGGGTTTTATTTGCAAAATAGGAAAGGTAATGAAAGGTCAACAAAAAATTATTCAATTCGTATATCCTTTTACTTATAATTCCCTACGCACAACTATCGCCGAGTCCAATTTAGTTCGTAAAATCCCAGAATTTTTATATAAAGTACTTTTAGAAACAGGTAAGCACACAAAATCAGAGCTCAGAGAACTATTTCGTTACTATTTTTCAAAAGGTTTGAAGATAAAGCAATCTTCGGATGGTAGACCTTGTTTGCCAGATTTCTATTATGATGGAAAAACTCCTATTTCGCCCGAAATATTACTTTCAGTCTACGCAAGTCAGCAGTACGATACTCCTAAGGTAACTTCTCAAGAGTTCGAACAGTTACTTCCCTTGAATAAAACTCAAGCAATGCGTATAGGGAATGATATTCTTTTGTTTTTAAGGGCCTATGCTTCTTACTTACCTGTTCAGGAATTGATTGAAAGACTAATTATTTTAATTACCTTTGAACTTTGGGTGTATACTTTACAAATAATGAATGGTATTAAAAAATTAATTTTAGAGAAAAAGCTTCCCCCTTTCTTTGCTAATAATCTACCCCAATTTAGTACTCCTGACCCTTTTTATGTAAGTTGTACAGATGAACCCGCTTCTGTAAGAATTGCTAAAGAAATGATACAGCAGCACTTTTCACTTATTCGAGAACATATTCAGAATCAAATTCTTCTCCGTACAGCCGATTATCTCCTGGAAGAAGAAGCTTTTGATAGTGTTGAAATTCAGAATCTATTAGGAAGGCGAAAAACAGATCCTTGGAGCTATTTAGAAGAATTAATTAAATGGATTGATGGTAATATAGGTGAGGGCAGCAATAATATTCTAGTAAATGCTGCTAGGCGGAAAGTACGAGAATTAAATCAATACTTAATTAACTTACTAAACGAAGATACCCATCAAAACAATGGTGGTGCTGCCAATAGTAATTCTAATTTCATTGCTCCTACTTTAGTACCTTTCATAAACGTAAGTAATTCTTCAATAATCCAGCTTTCTCAGATTATTTCTTTTTTACAGTTAAAAAAAGCAGCGTCAAATATAGAAGCATTTTTTAAGTTTTCGGGTAACTTAGAAAAAGAAAATGGTTTCCTTCGTACTTTAGGACGAACTAAAGAGGGATGGTATTATTATTTTTCGAATGATTTGCTTTGGGTACTTGTGCATCTTGTTGCTGCCAAGCAAGTTGAGGACACAGGTTCTACTCCTAAATATTTACGCCTTAAAAGCTTTTTGGAATGCTTGCAACGAGAATATGGGGTTTTAATTGCAACAATGCCAAGGGGCTATGACCAGTATATTGAAAATATGGCTATTGCCGAGGCAAATAAAAAAGCACTGCAGAGAAAGTTAGCTCAGATGGGACTTTTAAAAAACCTTTCTGATGATTTTGAAGCCCAATTTATTGAAATTTCTATTACACAGTCTTAATTCAAACATGAACCTATGAAAGGCTTAAACTTGGAAATTAGTTTAGCAAAACTAGCCGAAAAAATACTAGAGCTTTTTAGCCAAAAGCAAAGCGAGCACATGTTACTTGTGCGACACTTAAGTAAGCCGAATGCTGAATCCCTTTGGCAAAAACTGCACGAGCTCAAATCTAATTTTCGATATAAAAAAGAAGTAGAAATTTTTATTTTAGCCAGTTCTGATGTAAGCTTAGACCACAGATACATACGCCCTGATAAAGCTATTGAAAAGAGGGACGCTGAGGGCAAAGATGCTCTATCTCTGTGTTTGTTAGTACCAAGTAATACTTATGTTCCAGATTCCTTAACGAACGCTTTCGATACACTAGATACTCGTAAGCTCCTAGAACAAATAAAGGAGGAGTTAATTGAAGGTTTGAATAAAGAACAGCAGGCAGTTCGTCAAACTTTAGATTTTATACAGAAAAAAACGCAGCTTAAGCAAAAAGTTCTTATCGAAGCCCAGCTTTCATATATAGAAGCAATTATAGGAGCAATTAAACAAAATCCCCAAGAACCCCTAGGTAAAGAACTTTGGCGATTATCTTTGTTACCAGACTATAGAGAAGATTATACCCGCTACCTGTCAGAAAACTATGAGGTTGCTAAAAAGTTCAGTAATTATAAAAAAAGCTTAATAGAAACTATAGAAGAACTTAAACTTGTACAAGATTATTCTCAAAAATTATATCAAAAATTACAAAGCCACTTACAAGAAGGTAATTCGCTTACAGACTTTTCTGTTTTCGATGATTCTATTTTTCATTTTGGTGCGTGGCAAAGACAGGAACATGCTTCGCATGAAAATCTTCAAATACAGGTCAAATTATTGCAACCTACTTTAAGTAAAGTACAAAGAAATACAGCTATCGAATTAGATAATCATACGCTTACCTGTAAGTTACCTACTAAAAAGAAAATCAAGGTAGAATGGGAGGTCTTAGAAGGTAGTTTGCCGGGAAATTGTTTTTGGCGTGTAGCTTTAGTCTCAGAAGACTATAAAGACCAGCGTATTGAAGAAAGCATATTTTATGATAATAGAAAAATTAAACCAAATAAAAAAAGTTTTTCGATAGACACGAGTAAAATAGAAGCTGAAACTTCTAGCTTTAAAGCTGTGGTATTGGTCCAGGCTCTAGACCCCCAAGGAAAAGAAATTTATCGAAATATACAAAATCAACAAAAAGAAATTGTAGAAGATTTCTCTCCTGTTATTTATTTTACTATTGATGAGGAGCTAGAAGGTGAATTAGAAGAAGAAGTAAAGCCTCTTGGTAAGTTTCATAATAATTTACCTTTGGCTTATTTACTAAGTTTTCAATCATCTAGTTTGAAAGAATGGATTTTTTCTATTCCTGCACTAGAAGTTTCTAAAGAAACAGATAATTTTAAACTCACTCAAAATATTGGGCAAGGTAAGTATGTTTATAAGGCTCAATTAATAATAAGTAAATTTGGGTCTGCTATAGAGAAGTTTGTGATTTCTAATCCAGAAAAGATTATAATTTTGGAGCCTTGTTGCGTTACAGCAATTCCATTGCCCGACAATGGAAAGCCTCAATTTCAATTTGGTAGTTTCCATGTTTCAGAGTCGCTTCAAAACGAGAGAGTGTATTTGAATTTTCTAGAAAAGCGAAAGAAGCTGTTTAATTATCTAGCTTCTTTAGAATTAAAGTTAGAAAATGAAGCTATTTTTTCAGTAGCGGCACTTACTTGGTTAAATCAAGAATATAAGTTAGATAGGGCACTTATTTCACTTTGCCAAGAATATGCAAGTTCGTATTCTGCTCTTTTAGAGTTTTGCTCCCTAAATAATTATTTTAATGCTTTGCCCTATTTGTTGAGAATTGATACAATTGAGCTAATTATTGATTACCCTTACGGTAAAAGAAACGCTTTGCTTTTGTTACCTACTCACCCTTGGCGCATGCTTTGGTTGGCTGAGTATGCATCTTTGTTTATTGATTGGGCACAAAGTGAATATCAATTAAATATCGATGGTAAGTTAAAGCCGTTGTATTCTCTAGAGCTAGAAAAGGGTGGTGCAGTTTGGCAATTTTTAGTGCCCGATAATACTCCACCTCTTTTACCCTTCTTAGAGGATACACCTTCTAAAGCTTCTTATTATTTTTACTATCGTACGCTTGGTTTTTTCTATGGTTTGCTACTACCAATAGAGCAGTCTGATGCTGAGACGCTTGCAGACGATATAGAGCGGCTTCTAGGTTTTGATAAACAAGCTAAATTTATTGAAAGACTAGAAAAATCTACTTTACAGCAAATTTTACAAGAATACTTTGAAAATTATGGAAAAATTTTGAGCCAAAGAGGCTTAAAAGTGGGTACTATTTATGATGGTAGCGGAACTTTACTCACCGAGCTCCTAGAAGCAATTGCTTTTAAATCCAAAATAGCTGATAAAAAAGAAGAGCAAGAAGAAGAACTTAAAGTTCCTAGAATTTGTATTGACTGCTTTTTACCCTCGCCTCTTCCCTTTACTCTAACTAACTATAAAGACTTTAGCAAGACTTTCTATGAAACCGAAGGTAAGGATTCTAAAGCTTCGAATTTGCTTCCTGCTTTTCAGGTTAATTTACATACTTATGATAAGGATAAGCTAATTGAGGATAATATTATTTTTCCTTTTTCGGAGCACTTAATTTTACAGTATTCTTGGATTACTCCTGAAGTAGATTTCGTAGAGTTACCACAAGCTTCCCAAATTCAAGCGTATGAGCATTTTAACGGGTTATTAAGCCGTTGGCAGAAGATTAACTTTCAGGACCAGGCTGGTTACCTTCGAACTAGCATTGTGCCTAATTTTATGCTTATTTCAATTTCATCATCCTCGGAATCATCATCGCTTCTCAAAACTGCTCAAATTTTTTATCATAGTTTTTCAAGATGGGCTTACTGGATAGAATACCGCTCTACTTTGCGCAGTGGTTCTATACTCTGTCTTTCTACTATGCTTTCTCCGCAAGAGATAGACTTTTTGCAAAAAAGGCTAATCAAGGCTGCCGATCAAACCATTTTTATTTCTCCTTTTTCCGCCCATGAGCTTTTAGACACGCCTCAAGAAAATGAGATTTTGGTTCGCTATATTCCAAGACCTTATGAAGGGGTGAGTTCAACTATTAGTGTTTTTTATAATTTCAAGCCTATATTTTACACTAAAATATTACAGGAGCTGAAAAATAATAATATCATTAATCCTAAGACCCTAACTATTTCTGCTGCCCACCAACAATTAGCTGTTCAAGTAGTAAAAATTTTAAAGATTTTGTCCCCCTCCCATTTGTTTGATATTCTTTATTCGGACTCTCAAGATGCGGTTCGTAAATCTATGAATGTTTTCTCGGCTTTGTGCTATCTTTTGCAGCAAGGTAAACTAAATGGCGCTATTCTTTTTCCACTCAAGGACAATAAAGATTATTTTAAGTGGAATACTATTACAGAAGAAAACACCGTTGCTCCCTATCTTTGCGATTTTCTTATTCTTCGGTATAAAAATCCCAATCATCCCTACTTAGAAGTTGAGTGTGTCGTATGCGCAGACGAAAATGATAAGTATGACTTTGAAGAAAAACTTGCCCATGGATTACTAAAATTTGAAAGATTTATGAGGCAGGAGTATTTAGGAGAGAACGAGGAGGGTATTGGTTATGCAGAAGTCTCAGTTAATTTTCGTAAAAAAATGCTTATTTCTTTATGGCAGCAATATTTATTGCGAGCAATGCGCTATAATTTAGTTAGTCATACTGATGCTCTTCTTTTTGAGAGGGCTTTTTATGCTCTTTTACAAATGTCTCCTACTTTTGCTCTTAGTATTTATTGTCGTACTCATCGGACAAGAGAAAATCGAGATATTCTTGAGAGAGTAAGTATTTATTATTCCCAGCCTTCCTTTTATTGCGAATTTCCCCGAGTAAATGTTAGCCTGCAACCTGCAATTGTTTCTGAAGAATCAGTTTCTATAGAAGATGCCATAAATCTATCTGAGAGTAGGGTTAGCAATATTGGGTTGAGTCAAGATATTTCTTCCGTAGCATTAAGTTCTCAAGACATAGCTCCAGAGCTTTCTTTAGAAACTACTGTACAAGATTCCTTTGCCCAGGAGCCTCTTTCTTCCTCCCCAGTACCCTCTTCCTCCGATTTAGGTCGGATTTCGCAAAAAGAGCCTGTTGAAGTTTCTTCTACTTCTACTAAAATTAAAATTCTTTTGGGTGAAATTGATCTACAAAATAAGCCTATATATTGGGAACCTAGTACAAAAGGCAGTCCTAGTATACTTATTTTAGGAGCACCAGGGCAAGGAAAAACAGTTTGTCTAAAGCATATGCTTTTGCAGCTTAAAAAAGCAGGAGTTAGTACATTGGTCTTAGACTACCATCAATCTTTTTGCAATGAAAATACTGAATTTTTTCAGAAGTTTCAGCCCACTGTTTGGAACCCATTAGAAGAAGGACTTCCTTTTTCTCCGTTAGAAGTTTCACCTAATTATTTTGAAAAGCCCAATTTACTTACTGAACATTGTCAGAAGCTAGTTAGTATTTTTAAAGAAGTTTGCGGCTTAGGGGATCAGCAGTATACTCGTCTTAAAAAAGTAATTAAAGAATTATATCAAACTCATAGGCGTACAATTACTTTTGCAGAGCTTCAAGGGGAACTTAGTAAACAAGGCTATGAAGATATTGCTAACCGCCTTGATGATTTCTTTGAATACGAGCTTTTTCGTGCTACAGGAGAGATAGGTTTTGATTGGAAACAAGCTTGCCAGAATGGATTAGTGATTAATTTACAGCAAATTGCTTCGCAAGAACGTCTAGTTCGTTACTTTTGCGCCTTTCTCATACATAATATTTATCTTCATTTTATGCAGAAGCAGGAAAGTTCACAGCTTCACTTTTTCTTAGTGCTTGATGAAGCTCATAAACTAGGTCAGCTTCCTACATTAACTCAAATTTTAAAAGAACTTCGTAAATTTGGGGTAGGTACTATTCTTGCCAGCCAGGAAAAAGATGATTTTGCAGACTCAATTCATAGGATTGTAGGAGCAAAAGTTGCATTTCATTTAGGAGCCTCAGCAGCTAAAGAAGTAGCTTCGCTTTTTACTACTAATAAAATTGAAAAAGAAAGAATTCAACAACAAATTGAAAGGCTTGAAGTAGGAAAGGCTATAATCCAAATCGCTTCGGCAAATGCTTACAGGGTAAATATGCTAGAAGACGATTTTAGCCAGTACTAAAAGCTAATTTTTTTATAAAAAGCTTTCTACTCAATTTTTTTCGAGTAGTAAGCTTTCTCTATATTAGCTGCCTAATATTTTTATTAAATATGCACTCTGCTATTTTAGCCTACCTGCAATACTTGCGAGATATTAGTCGTAAGATTGTAGAACGAACAGACTTTGACAAAATATTTATCACCAATGCCAAAACAAGACCTACTTTTACCAGGCAGCTATTTGATTTAGACTCCAAAATTTCACAAGCTAATCCTCTTTATTCCTACCTAGAGCAAACTACTGCCTACCTAGAAAAAAACCTTGATTCTAGGCTATTTATTGGCTTTGGTATGATTGCCGGTACTTGTAAAAAGCGAAGGCTAGCTGGCCCCTTACTTTTTGCCGAACTTATCATAGACCGAGTAGAAGAAATTTCTGCTTATGAATGGCAGATCGATTTGAGTACCCTTTCTTTAAACTATGACCTCCTTTCAGCTATTACAGGTAACTTACAAAATGAAGAAGATAATCAATGGAGTGCTGAATTAGAGACAGAGCTAAATTTGATAGAGCATTTTGAAAAAGAAATCAATTCTCTTTTTGGAGAAGGAAATTTCGATATCAACAAAATTATTGATTTTTCTAAAAAGTATTTTCGCCAAGGTTACATTAAAGCAGTACATATAAATCAAACCCTTTATGAGTTTCTTAGTCAGTATGCCGAACTTGTATTTAGCCGTTGCAGGATTTTACTTCCTGCTTTTCATGATATAAAGCCATATGAAATTTCTTATCGTTTACAAGACCAAATTGAATTATATCAACTAAGGTCTCAACCTAAAAAAAGACTAAGGCCTTCTGTTTTTGAACAAGACCCGGTTTTTATTTCGGCAGTACATACTTTTGTTAATAAAATTCCTAACCAGCTTTCTACTTATCAAGCGCTCTCGACTTTGTACCAAAAGATTGCTAAAGAAGAACTTGAATTTGAAAATCAGATTTTAGAGGGATTGCTTCATAACATACTTTCTTTACAGGTAGAAAATCTAAAGGAAATAACCACACCTGATTCCACTACGCTTATAGACGATGCTTTTATCAAGCGTTATATTCCGCTTTCTTTAAATCCCTCCCAAAAAAAAGCTATTGAATTTGCGTATCATTACCCCATAAGTTATATCCAAGGGCCACCCGGAAGTGGAAAATCTCATACTATTGTAGCTATTTTACTAAGTGCTCTAGTGCTAGGCAAAACCGTACTTGTTACCTCCCAAAAGGAGGCAGCTCTAGATGTTCTTAAGGAAAAGTTAGAGCCTCTTTTATCTAATACTCTATTTTCTCAGAGTTTGCTTTATTTTAATCGTGAAGCCAAAAAAGATTTACGTACTTATTACAAAAAGCTCATTCAACTTGCTAAAGATAAAAAAGAGCTTATTTTTCAAACCGAAGCTTTGTTGAAAGAGCTCAAGGAGACAGAGCAAAAGTTAGAAAGCTTATTTCAGAAGCATATAGGTTTAGAAAAAGAAATTGAAGATACTCTTACACAAATTCACTATTATGCTACCCAACAGGAAATTTTGAATCAACACAAGAGAGACTTTTTAACAAAGTTTAATTTGCCCTCTACCCAGAATTTAACTATTGTACCTTTAGCTGATGTTGAGCGTGCAAAGTATCTTACTCAAAAATTTATTGCCATAGAAAAACAAAAGGTTAAAAACCACTTACTTCATTTTCATGCCCGGCGCTTTAAAAAAGCCCTTATTGAAAAATTAAAGGCAGATAAAAATTTACTAAATGCCCATTTTATTGAATATGCTAAAAGTTGGGTGAACTTAAGCATTCAACTTACAGAAGTTTTGAATGCAGAAGCTCAAATTAAGGCAGACCCTAACCATTTACGCTTTGACCTTGCCAAGGCTAAAGAAGAGGTAGAGCAAGTACAACTCCAATTTTTGCGACTATTGATACAAGTCAAATTGTTACAGGCTTTACAGCAGAAAGATTTTGTTATAGAGCTTACGAAGTTAGAGAAAATGCTTTATTGGAATAAGCCTGGCGTGGTGGCTCAAAAAATGCAAGAAATTAATTTTCATTGTCTATTAGAAGGTTTGCCACTCTGGGCAGTGGATATTCGTAATTTAGGACAAGCTTTTCCAATTCAAGCTAATTTATTTGATCTAGTAGTAGTAGACGAAGCCTCTCAAGTAAACTTAGCAGAAATTTTGCCAGCTTTGTATCGAGGTAAAAGATTTTGTATTGTAGGAGACCACTTACAGCTTAGCTTGCATTCCACCGGACTTAATTTTCAGCTCAGTAATAAATTTGATAGCTATTGCTGGCATAAGTACAAGCCCGCAGGACTTAGCTACGAAGATGCAACCCTTCATGCTCTTACTGTTAGCCAATCTTCTATTTTAGACTTTATTCGGAGCGAGGCTAATTATTTTTCCGTGCCTACTGTTTTGCTTAATGAGCACTACCGTTCGATGCCCGCATTGGCTCAATTTACGGCTCGTTTCTACCAAAGTGAACAAAATAGTTTGAAGGTTATGACTGAAACACCAGAAAAATTAAATCAATATAGTTTTCAAGCTATTTGCGTAGGCAGCACGCGTAGTGAAAATAAATATCATATTAAGGAAGCACAAGAAGTGCTACGTATTGTACAAGAGTTATTGCAAAATACTTCTTATTCTATTGGTATTGTTTCTTTTCTTCGTAGTCAATGCAATTATGTGGAGGAGCTATTAGTTAATGAGATTTCTGAAGAACAATGGCAAAAATGCGACTTAATTATAGGTACTCCCGAAGAGTTGCAGGGGCACGAAAGAGATGTTATTATCATTACCCCTGCGCTAGATGCTAGCTGCCGGCATAGTGTTGCCCACTACCAAAACCCTCGACGATTTAATGTAGCCACAAGCCGTGCTAAGCTATTTACCTATTTTATATACGGTAGCTTACCAGATAACTTTGAGCTTTTTCATCAGTATTTGCGTCATTTTGAAAAGATTTATTCGTCAAAGGCAATTCCGGGGTGGCAGTCTCAACCTGTTTCAGTGCAAGTAGAAATATATCATTGTACTAATCAAATTTTAGTGGAATTTTGCCAAAACCATGGGTTACAGTTGCTCTATAATGGTAAAAGTTGTGGCTTCGAGGGGCTAGAATGGGCAATTTATTCACCCGCTTCTAATCAATATGCCCTGGTTTTACTAGAGGGTATTAATCTTCAATTTCCAACAAGGTTTAATTCTTGCTATGTTTCAGATTTTATTCAAAAAATCGAAGTGCTTAAGCGTGCAGGTTGGAAAATTCACCTTGTTTCTTATCCACATAGTTATATGCAAGGTGAGTTGCCTAGTAAGGATTCCTTAAACTGGAAAAATTGGCAGCAAAAAATATATTATTCTTTGTCTGTTCTTTTAGGTTTGAGGCAGCCTGTATCCTAAATTTTTTATATTCGCTGGTTCAAAGGGGTAAGATAAGAATATAATTATGAAACCTTCGTTATCTCGGCGTAATCTGGTAGCTGGCAATTGGAAAATGTATTATGCTCCAGAAAAAGCACAAGCTTGGGTAGAGCAGTATATCCAAGAATATCCTACTAATGCAGTTTTTCAAATTGAAATAGCTCTTCATGTTCCGTTTCCTTTTATTACTCATATGTGTAATATTTTGAGCAAATACACACCTGTTCAAATTGGGGCACAAAATGTAGCTTTTGCTTATGAAGGGCCTTACACAGGCGAAGTATCGGCTTCAATGCTTCGTGCTGCAGGTGCTCGTTATTGTATCATTGGGCATTCTGAAAGAAGGCAGCTTTTTTATGAAACGGATGAGCAAATAGTAACCAAAATTGAATTAGTACAAAGAGAAGAAATTCTGCCCATTCTTTGTGTAGGAGAAACAGCCGAAGAAAGGCAAGCCAATAGAACTCAAAAGGTAATTACTAAACAGTTAGAATTGATATTTGAAAAACAGGAAGATTTAGACCTCAAATATTTAACAGTAGCCTATGAACCCGTGTGGGCTATTGGTTCAGGAAAGCCTGCTACACCAGAACAAGCTCAGGAAATTCATGCTTTTATTCGAGAGTTGTTTAGGCAAGAATGTGGGCCAGAAATGGCAAATCGTATAGCTATTATCTATGGCGGCAGTGTTAATACTGAAAATGCAGGTAAGTTTTTTGAGCAACCCGATATTGATGGTGCCCTAGTAGGAGGGGCTAGCTTGAATGGGCATAGTTTCTTTGAAATTCAGCAGCAATTACAACAAATAAAATACCCTACCCCCCCTTTACCTAATTAAAATTTTTACCACCGCAACTCAAATTTGCTCATAAAAGAGGGGAGGAGGGTAGTATTATGTTAGTTAGAAATATTCTACTTTCTGATTTACTGTCTTAATTGAGAAATAGGAACGTAATATAAATACTGCTAAAATGATGGTTAAAGAAACCAGTATAACAAAAGGCAATACTAATGTAATTTGCCAAATTTGAGCTTGCCAAAGGTGGAGTAGAAAAAGTAGGAAACTAAGAGATAAAATTACTTGAGCCATAGGCACCCATTTTTTTAGTTCTAGCATGCCGCCTACGTTTACCAGCGAAAAAATAATAAAAAAGGCACCCAGTACCTTGTAGACGTAAGCAAGGTTAGGTAACTGTACTAATGCATATGCGGCGCCCAAAGTAAGCACAAATTGAAAAGTAGCCCATAAGTTTATGCTAAAAGGAACTGCTGGGTTATAGGGTGGATCCATTATTTCCTTTTTAGGATGCCGTTCTATTCCGGCTAAATTATCAGGTTTGCCCCATAAGGCTTCCCAAACTTCTCGAAAGTTTTTAGCTTTTTTTAGGGCATAAAAAATGTCTATAAAAAAATGAATATTTACCCATACAGGGTTCCAACTGTTGACGGGTGTTGTTAGTCCGTAAGTAGGGGTCTCCTCTTCAGCCTGAAAAGTGCCAAACATTCTATCCCAAATGATAAATACTCCAGCATAATTTTTATCAATGTATTTTGGATTTCTACCATGGTGGACCCTATGGTGAGAGGGAGTATTAAAAATATATTCTACCCACTTTGGGAATTTATTAATGAATTGAGTATGAATCCAAAATTGGTATACTAAATTAATGCCATAGCAAACAAAAAGCATTTGCCATGGTACTCCAAAAATTGCCAAAGGCAAAGGGAAAACCCATACAAAAAGTCCATGTAGGCTAGATTGGCGTAGGGCTACTGCTAAATTGAATTCTTCACTTGAATGGTGCACCACATGCCCTGCCCAAAGAAGATTAATTTCATGTGAGAAACGGTGCGCCCAATAGTAAAAAAAATCTACAGCTAAAAAAACAATTATCCAGCTAAGTGTATTCGAAGGGTAAAAAATGAAGCCCGTTTTTCCCCATTCCCATAAAGGGCCGTAAGATACAGCAGGTAAGGGCAAAAAGTGTTGCAGCGCAAAATTTTCAGAAACGTAAGCAAAAATACCTATACTAAATAGTTTTGTAAATAAGCCCGTAATTCGTTCTATAATGCCGCAACTAATATCTGTAAGGGTATCATTAAGGCGATAAGCTTTTTTCTTTTTGTAAAAATTTAGAAATAGTTCTATGGCAATAAGGAGCAAAAAAAAGGGTATTGCAATTAGCACTACATTCACCACCATGGCTAATATTAAAGATCGG
>JANWXU010000091.1 GCA_025057395.1 Bacteroidia bacterium
CCCATTTTAGCATACCTTCGACAAAGAGCAACAATAGGAAAATCATTTTTTGTACCTAAGGGTTGCACAGGTTGAAATTGTGGTACTCCTGGTAAAAAACTGCCGCCATGAGCAATCAGGATTAAAGGCCGTTTTTGAGCCGTATCATTTTTAGGATGATAAATATCCATTTTCAGCTCCTGGCGAATACCAGAAAAATTGATATTTCTAGCGTAGGTAACGTCTCGAACTACTTCGATGTCTTCGTCTCGAAAAACTTCTTCGCGGTAGCGTAACTGTGCAAAAGCACTTGCACCTGTAGCAAGTATAACTATAAGAATAAGTAGTTTTTGTAGCATTTCTCTTCTGATTTACTTTAATTTTTAGATTAACTTTTTTAATGCAAACTTAAAAAAAATGCATTAATTTATATTCTTTCGTTGTGATTTTATTTTTTCATTAGGTTGGTTTTTGAATAAAAAGCCATAGCGGCTAGTCACACCGTAGGTCTGGGCAATGATAGTAAGTAATAATTGAAAATAATTGTATTGTATTTCAAAAAATGGAATCGACCTACTGGTAGATAGTATTCATCGAATTATAAAAAAAATACCTAATTGGCATTTCTATATTTGAATTGTTAATATAAGGTGATTTTAGTAAAGAAAGCAATGAAAAAGCTAAGAATAGTTATTATTTTTTTAATTTGCCTTGGGTATAAGGCTTTGCAGGCTCAATTCATAGAACGGTTGGATGAAGATAGAGGGTTTGAGGCGTTTCGCCTAGGGGCTGATCTATCTACAGGCTTTTACTTAGATAAATATATTAATCATGGTTTATACTTGGAGCCCATTGTAGAAAAGCCTTTAACTTTTATGCACTGTGAAGTTTGGGGTATGCGGCTTTATCATAGCAATTACCAAGTGCAAGAAATTGTATTATTTATTAAACCCCAGTACGATAAAATTCTTAAAAATCAACTCTTAAGTGCTTATGGCAAACCAGTGGAATTTGAAGAAAAAAAAGGCTTAGTCAAAGCTATGTGGAAAGGTAAGGTAGTACACTTACAAGTAGAATTTCATTATGCAGGTAAGGACCCTGAAGATAGTAAATACAAAGATGCAATTGCTGTAACCATTTCTTATGCAGAAAGTGCAAAAATAACGGCTTCCTTTTGATAACTTTTGTTGGCTATTAATTAGTACATCCATTCAATTTATAAGCTATGCAAAGGCTGCATTTATTAGTGATTTTCTTGTTTTTTATCCTTGCGAATTTTAATGTTAGTAAGGGGCAAACTTTGAGCCGTCTAGATGAAGATCGAGGGGCGCCTGCCTACCGCATCGAAACAGACCTTACGGAGGCCTACTATTTAGGTGAGGTAGTAGAAGAAAGGAACTATCTTGTAAGAAAAGCAGGTAAGGAGGTAAGTCGATTTTTGGGGGGTGAGGTCTTGGCAGTTCGTTACTTCCATAAAAATTTTATAGTGGGACAAATTGTAATTTTTATCAAGAAGGAATATGATTTGGTAGTGAAAAAGAAGTTATTAGATATGTATGGCAGGCCTAGTCGATTTTCTACTCAAGGGGGGGTAGAAAGTGCAGCATGGATAGCGCCTAAAACTAGCTTATTTTTAGATTTAAACTATAAAAGCGTAGAGCCTATAGATAAATTTTTGGACGGACAAGTAGCAGTGATTATTACCCAAAATGGTTTCGCCCACCAAGAAATTATTGAGCGTATCGAAGAGCCCTAAAAGAAAGAGGGGTAAAATTACCCCCTTTCTCATTCAAATGAATTCTAACTAATAGATTGATTTTCAGATTTTTACAAATACTTTGTAGATATTGTATGAAGTGCCAATATAATTGATTTTTTTTATTTCTAGCGATATAGAGTTTCATTAAATTTATTCTTCCCAGCATGCCCCCTAAAATTTATGAGAGCATTTATTTTAATAAGTTTTTTCTTGCTTTTTACTATAGCTCTTCACTTCAAGAAAGCGGGAGCACAAAATTATGGTGAAAAACTTACTCGTAAGTACCTTAAGCAGTTTGAAATGATAGATACTACCGATGAAGGATTCCTTGTATGTTCTAAGGGTGGAAAAGAAACTAAAAAATTTCTTTCGTACTATCCTAAAGAAGTGCTTTACTTTTATGCGCCTCAAAAAACTAGACGTGGCCATATTAAAGCTTACAAGTTAATGATGTTAATGTATGTTTTAGACTATTATTGTGTTAAGCAGGAGCTAATAAAATTACTAGGTACTCCGCTGGAAAGAGAAGGGCAGCTTATTTGGTATAACGGTAAAGAGCAAATTACCTATATTGTTCGTCCGCAAGCGCTTAGAAAGGAAGAAGATTACGCCATTTTCGTACACCTCAAGTAAGGATTTTAAACCAAACAAGCCCGCTTTTTTAGCGGGCTTGTTTGGTAACTGCGGTTTGCAAAAAGGGCTTTTGGTTGGTCATATCTCGAATCGAATACCCTGTGCTAGGGTGAGTTCCCTACCATAGTTAATAGTAACTGTTTGACGTCGCATATAGGCCTTCCAAGCGTCTGAGCCCGATTCTCTACCTCCCCCCGTTTCTTTTTCTCCCCCAAAAGCACCTCCAATTTCAGCACCTGAAGGCCCGATGTTTACGTTCGCAATTCCACAATCCGAACCCGCGTGGCTTAAAAAGAGTTCTGTTTCTCGCATATCAGTGGAAAATATGCTTGAAGAAAGCCCTTGAGGTACCTGGTTTTGGAAGTTAATTGCTTCTTCTAGATTCTTTGCACGAATTAAATACAAGATGGGCGCAAAAGTTTCTTGTTGAACAGTAATATAATGATTTTGCGCTTCCACAATAGCAGGTACTACGTAGTGCCCTTGGGGGTATTGAGGTAGATGTAGTACTTCACCACCAAAAAGTAGTTTCCCTCCCTCTTCTTGTACTTGTTTTAGGGCATTTTGCATCATTATAACTGCCTGAGCATCAATCAGAGGACCAATAAGGGTATTGGGCTCAAGAGGGTTTCCAATTCTAGTTCGTAGTTGCGAATATACTTGCAATAGTTGGGTTTTAACTTTTTCATAGATTCCTTCTAATACGATTAGCCTACGTGCTGAAGTACATCTTTGGCCTGTAGTTCCTACGGCAGCAAAAACAATAGGTAAGATAGCTGTTTCTAAATCTGCTTTTTCTGTAATAATGATTGCATTATTTCCCCCTAGTTCTAGTAAGGATTTACCTAGCCTTGCAGCTACAATTTCAGCTACTGCCTTGCCCATTCGTACAGAGCCTGTGGCAGAGATAAGGGCAATCCTTTTATCTGCAACTAGCTCTTTCCCTAATGTAGCGTCTCCAATTACTAGATTAAAAATTCCAGGGGGTAAATTATTTTTTAACAATACCTGGTGAATAATTCGAAAGCAGGCTATGGCACACAATGGAGTTTTTTCACTTGGTTTCCAAATAGTTACATTCCCGCACACGGCTGCTATCATTGCGTTCCAAGCCCATACAGCAACTGGAAAATTGAATGCAGAAATAATTCCCACTAGTCCTAGTGGGTGCCACTGTTCATAAAGTCGGTGAAAAGGACGCTCAGAAGCCATGGTAAGCCCATACAACTGCCGCGATAGACCTACTGCAAAGTCACAGATATCAATAATTTCTTGTACTTCACCCAGGCCTTCTTGGTAAATTTTCCCCATTTCCAAAGAGACTAGCGTTCCTAGAGTTTCTTTATAGGAACGAAAAGCATCTCCTATTTGCCGGATTACTTCTCCCCTTTTAGGGGCTGGAATATTCCTCCAGTAGAAAAATGCTCTTTGGGCATTTTGAATAACTTGTTCTAGCTCTGGCTTAGTAGCAATACCTACGCTAGCAATTTTTTTACCGTCAATGGGTGAATAGCTATCTAGGAGATTACTATTGTAGTAAAAATCGATGCCATTGGAATAGGCAGGATTGGTTTCTTCGATACCTAAGTCTTGTAAAATTTTAGGTATCGAGGTGGTTTCTTGCGTATAGGTATTCATAGATCATTTAGTTAAGTCCCATGCTTGGCACTCGTGTACAAAGTTTCCTTTATGGGAGCCGTCGCAAAAAGGTTTCTTATTAGAAAGCCCACAGCGGCATAAAGAAAAAATTTTTTTATCTCCGAGCTCAAATTTATTACCCGAGCCATCGTAGAGTTCTACTTCTCCCTCTATACGTATAGAACCATTGTTGTTGATAGTAATTTTCACTTTTTCCATTTTTTAAGCTGCTTTTGTAAGTTTAAGTATTGGATTTACTTGTTATCTCCAAATTCCATTAGATAGGCTTTAATAAACATGTCTAAGTCTCCATCCATTACTGCATAAATATTACTAGTTTCTACGCCTGTCCGCAAATCCTTTACTAACTTGTAAGGATGGAAAACATAGTTACGAATTTGGGAGCCCCATTCAATTTTCCGTTTAGAGGCTTCGAGCTTTGCTTTCTCTTCGTTTCTTTTTTGAATTTCTAGCTGATATAATCGGCTCTTTAAGAGTTGTAAAGCTTTTTCTTTATTCTGATGCTGGCTTCTTTCTTGCTGGCATTCTACCACAATTCCTGTGGGTTTATGCACTAGCCGCACTGCTGTTTCTACTTTATTTACATTTTGTCCCCCGTGCCCTCCAGAACGAAAAGTACTCCACTCAATGTCGTTAGGATTAACTTCAATTTTAATGGAGTCATCTACTAGAGGATATACAAAAACGGAGGCAAAAGAAGTATGACGCCGAGCATTAGCATCAAAAGGAGAAATTCTCACTAATCTGTGAACTCCACTTTCTCCTTTTAAGTAGCCGTAGGCAAAAGGACCATCGACCTCTAAAGTAGCACTTTTAATTCCGGCTCCCTCGCCTTTTTGCTCGTCAATCAGAGTAATTTTATAGTCATGCTTTTGTGCATACATCATATACATGCGTAGAAGCATCTCTGCCCAGTCCTGACTCTCTGTACCTCCTGCACCCGAATTAATATCTAACACACACCCCAGAGCATCTTCTTCTTGCCTAAGCATGTTTTGAAACTCCAGGGCTTCTAGAGTTTCAAGTGCTTGATGATAATAAACATCTAATTCTTGCTCTCCTATTTCTCCTTGCTTGAAGAAATCATAGTACACAGAAAGTTCTTCTATTTTTTCTTCTACATTTTTATAAGCTTGAACCCAAACCTTAAGCTGTTTTATTTCTTTAAGTATACTTTCAGCTCTTTTTGAGTCTTCCCAAAAACTAGGCTCAGCAGCAATAGATTCTTTTTCTTTTATCAGTGCAATTTTGTTAGGGATGTCAAAGAAACTTACCTAAAGTATGCAGTCTATTGTAAAGATCTTTAAGTTGTTCCTGAGTCATAAAAATTCTGATTAATTGTAACTACTTCACAAATTTAATTCAATAAAATTTGTGGAGCAAAGGATAAAAAAATAAAAGATTAAAAAATAAAAAAATCCCGCCCTTAAGGGGCGGGATTCTAGGGAGTTTGTGCTAGCTTATTCACTACTTATCTCTTTCATGTAACCAAGCAGCAATTGCAGGGGCTAATTCTTTTTGTGCTTTAGAGCCTACAAACATTCCAATATGGCCCCCGTTTACTTCAAAATATTGTTTATCTTTAGACCCAATGTAGTCATTAAAAGGTTTAGAAGCGCTAGGCGGAACAATATGATCGTAAGTAGCATATACAGTTAGCACTGGCATGGTGATTTTTTTTAGGTCTATTGTTTCTCCCCCTACTACAAGCTCTCCCTTTATTAGTTTATTATTTTGGTAGAGGTCTTTCAAGAATTGACGATAACATTCGCCTGCCTGTGCCGGGCTATCATAGATCCACTTTTCCATTCTTAGGAAGTTTGCCATTTTTTGCTCGTCGTCTGAATAATCAATGAAATTGAGGTATTTATCAATTTTCTGAAATGGCTTAAGCATTTCGAAACCCACGTTTAAAAACGAACCTGGCACACTTCCGAAGTTATCTACAATAGCATCCACGTTCATATAACGAGACCACCAAAACAAAAGACCATCGTTTGTTGAAAAATCAAAAGGAGCGCCCATGGTAATTAAATTTTTCACCTTTTGAGGGTAAACAGCTGCATAAATTCCACAAAATGTGCCTCCCTGGCAAACACCCGCCAAATTAATTTTATCTACTTTATTTTCTTTGGCTACAAAATCTACACAATCCCCCATGTGGCGAAAAATATAATCACTCATGGTTTTGTAGCGGTCTAGCCTTGTGGGGTACCCCCAGTCAATAATGTAAATATCTAAGCCTTTTTCTAGCAGGTTGGAGATGAAGCTTCTACCCGGCTGCAAATCAAGCATTTCAATACGATTTACTAGTGCATATACCACTAGTATGGGTGTTTTACAAGTAGGCTTAGATTCTCTCTTGTAATGATAAAGTTTTACTTTCCCGTCTTCCCAAACAAGGTCTTTGGGGGTAGTTCCAATATCAATATCTTTTATGCTAGAGAGAGTTTCATAGTTCTGGAGGAGCTTATTAGCTTTTTCCAGGACTTCGTCCATTGAACTTTTAATATCTATCATTACCACGGTTACTCAGCTTTAGTAGCTACAGCCTTTTTAGAAGAAGCTTTGTTTTCGCGCAGGGTTTCCAATTCTTTTTCTAAAGTATGAACTTTATTATCTAGGTCGTGAACAGTTTTAGCTAACTCCTCTACTTCAGAGCGCGGTACCACCGGGTAATCTGCCAGCATGATTTCCATTATTTTCTGAAATTCCCCTTTAATAAGCAGCCCCGTTTCTACAAGTTCGCCCTGGAGTTTAGCAAACTCTTCTGTATTGAAAAGGTTTAAGAAGAGTTGCTCATTAGTATCTACCCAAATACGAAAGATCTCATTAAAGTTTTTGAATTCGTGCCCTTCTTTTACCATTTGGCTAATTTTATACATCACTGCATCAAGCGCATCTTGCCCCGTCTTGTACATCAAATATTGGTATTGAGTAACTAGGGTAGCATAATGAGAGTATTTTTCAGTAATTTGGGTAAGGCGATGAATAATTTCTACATTTTTCCCTTCTACTGGTATTTTATAAAATGGCTCGAAGGTTTTTTGATATGAATGTAGAATGTTCTCGAACATTTTCATGCCCACGCTTGGGTCCCCATTCACAAAATCTGGCAGCAGAGAGGCATTCTTTTCAATCAGTTCGTTTACTCGTTGTACCCCTTTATGGATTGCGGCACCGTAGGAGCTAGTTACCTTCAATATAAGGTCATAAAACTCTTGTAAATGCTCAGGCGTATAAAATTCAAAGACTTTGTCTATGATTTTTTTATAGTTAGCAGGGTCTAGATATTGCTGGTAGTTTTCAGGAGTGAAGGTGCGTTGCTGTATAGCTCGGAATAAAGGTCCCATGAATTCGAATAGCTTCATGTACGCCGTCGAGCTGCTCATCATTTTGGCAATAGTATCTCGCACTACCTCGTTTTGAGCAAAATTTCCTAGAACACTATAGGTTTGTGCTAGAGAATTAAAAGTTGCATTGAATATTTCTTTCCACTTATCATATAAGCCAAAAATATCAGCCGCAGCCCATTTATTTAGGTTATTGGCGTTAGTTAAGATTTTAGCTTGCTCAAGCATAGTTTGCATCATTGTGGTTTGGAATTGTGCAAACTGCTTGTAAAATTCCAAACCTTTTTCGCTATCTCCTACTACCGAGAGAAATTGCTTGGAAGCATTGATAAAAGTGTTCATTAAGTTATTCTGCATTTCTATCCACTCATTTAACTGAGCGCTACTCTTCTCACCTACTAAGGAGTTGAATAATTTTTGATAGTTCTGCATTATATTGGCTTGAAGGTCTAACCACTCCTTCCATGGCGTTGCATCCGTGGCTATAGTGGAACCATTGCCGTTACTTGCTGCGTTTAGCTTGAAGTAATTCAACCAATTGTTGATTAAAGTTTTTTGAGTATTTAACCACTCTTCGTAGAAAGGCGTGAACGGATTTTGAACTTTTTCCATAGCTTATAGTTACTTTCAGAAAAGTAAGATTGTTAATCTAATAAGTTTTTATTTTACAATAATGTAAATCAGTATGTAAATTTAGAATATTTCTTTGTTCTGTATATTAAAAAAATATTAAAATTTTAGTAAAGTATTTCATTTCTGAGAGGGGGATTCTGTCCGAAAAGACTGTTTTTTTGATGAAATTTTCATTCTCTCGAGAGGAAGGTAAAATTACCACTTTTTATGTGCACATTTATTTATGCAAATATATTGATTGGCAAAGTATGAATCAATATTTTTGTTCGAAAGTTCAAGGATTTTTTTACGATTTTTATTCAAAAATTATGAGCTCATCAAATTACGGTCGTTTACAAGGTAAAGTTGCTATCATTACTGGGGGAGCAGCTGGTATAGGCAAATGTGCTGCAGAAAAATTTTGTAGTGAAGGCGCAATAGTGATCATATGGGACGTAAACTACGAGGCAGGTGAAAAAACAATCAACGAGCTAAAAGCAAAAGGATACACTGCAGAATTTTTTAGCTTAAATGTTACACAACTTTCTGCGGTGGAGGCAGCGGCAAAATCTGTAGTAGAAAAATATGGGAAGATAGATATTTTAATCAACAACGCTGGGATTACTCGGGACAAAACGCTTCTCAAAATGACCGAGGAGCAATGGCGCCAAGTGATAGAGGTTAATTTAACAGGCGTTTTTAATACTACAAAGGCGGTAGTACCCTACATGGTAGAAAAAGGCTATGGGCGTATTATTAATACTTCTTCAGTAGTGGCCTTGTACGGAAATATCGGGCAAACGAACTATGTTGCTACCAAAGCGGCTCTTATAGGAATGACCAAAACATGGGGCAAAGAACTAGGACCTAAAGGAATTACTGTAAATGCTGTTGCCCCTGGCTATATTAGTACTGAAATGATAACCACTGTTCCAGAAAATATTATTAATGAAATAAAACAAAAAACGCCCTTGCGTAGGTTGGGTACTCCGGAAGATGTAGCTAATGCCTATCTTTTTTTAGCTTCCGACGAAGCTAGCTATGTAAATGCCACTGTTTTGAGTGTGGACGGAGGAATGACTATTTAATTTTCTCCTCTACTTCAGAGTCCCTTCTGTGTCCTTGTATATCCTTCTTTCCTAATTTCATGGTAAGAAGGATATGCTTTTTAGAGGAAAGGGTTATTTTATTAATTTTCCCATTATTTAATTTGAAAAAGTGTTGATATGCAAGCTATTAAACATTTTGCGCAGAAACACCCTAAGTTTATTTTTGGAATTATTGCGCAAAATTATTCACTTTCGCTGGAGCAGCTTAGGCGGGGCAAAGATGTATGGGATTGGTTCTTAGTAAGCCAAAATAAAAATATTCTTTTTACAGAAGAGTTACTTTATACTTTTGAAAATTACTGGGATTGGAAACAGCTGAGCGGTCTACCTCAAATTCAATGGAACCAAAATCTCATTCAAAAATTTGAACATAAATGGAATTGGCGGTGGCTTAGTGCAAATGTAGCCTTACCATGGAGTCGATCTTTGATAGAAGCTTTTCTTAGCCGCTGGGATTGGGAGGTCTTAAGTACTAATAGAGCTCTGCCCTGGAATAATGATTTTATTTGCTATTTTGCTAACCATTGGAATTGGTGGTGGCTGAGCGGAAATTTGCACTTGCGTTGGAGCGAGGTACTTATTGATACTTTTTTAGATAAATGGAATTGGAAAAAGTGGGGGCTAAGCTCTAACCCCGCTCTACCCTGGAGCGCAGCGCTAATAGCTAAATACAAAGATAAATGGGATTGGAGTGCTCTAAGTCTTAACCGGGGCATTCCCTGGAGTGAAAGACTGATTGCTAAATACCGAGACAAATGGAACTGGGAAAATTTAAGCAAGAATCCTAGCTTACCCTGGTCTACAAAGCTTATTGCCACGTATACAAACCTATGGGGATGGTGGGCGCTAAGTAGTAACCCTGGCTTGCCTTGGTCCGAACAGTTATTAAAACAGTATCAAAACTTATGGAATTGGTGGTGGTTAAGTGCTAACACTGCTATTAAGTGGACTGACCAACTTATTGATCAATTTAAGAATTATTGGAATTGGAGTGCTCTAAGCAATAATCCAGCTTTGCCCTGGGACGAAGTTTTATTAGAAAAATATAAAAATTTATGGGATTGGTGGTGGGAAAAAGGACTAAGTGCAAACAAGGCTCTTCCTTGGGGTGAAATTTTATTAGAAAAGTACCGCGATAAGTGGGAGTGGAATTGGATAAGTAGAAATGAAGGAATTCCCTGGACAGAACAGTTATTAATGCGGTATGCAGCAAAGTTAGATTGGAAAAAATTAAGTTGTAATAAAAATCTTCCTTGGAGTTTAGAAATTCTTTTGCGCTTTGAAGACCGCTGGGATTATGAGAAACTCGCCAGAAATCCCGCTGTCTGGGAAAAAGTATTTAAAAAATATGTGGACGATATATTAATTGAACAACTTCTGCAAAATTAGCAAATTAGAGAGTAGATAAGTTAGGGAATGGGTAGAACCCATTCCAGTATAATTTTATGTTAATTGTAGGGCTGCGAGCGTTTGTTGAATAGTGTTTGTAAAATTATCTACGTCTTCTTGGGTAGTATCAAAACTACACATAAAGCGTACTTCACATTGGGAAGGGTCCCATTCATAGAAAAAATATTTTTCTTGCAAAGGGGAGATTAGTTTACGCGGTAGCTTGGCAAAAACAGCGTTTGTTTGAACCGGCTGAGTGATTTGGATAGTTGGAATTTTTTGCAATTGCTGTGCAAGGTATTGGGCTGTGGCATTTGCTTGTTGAGCAAGGGTAAACCAAAGGTCATTTTCAAAATAAGCTTCAAATTGCGCTGCTAGATAGCGATGTTTGGAAAAAAGATGCATACCTTGCTTACGGTAAAAACGAGTGGCTGAAGCAAGCTCAGGGTTAAAGAAAACAATAGCTTCCCCTAAAAGCAAGCCATTTTTAGTTCCTCCCAGAGACAGGATGTCTACTCCCAGGTCGCCAGTAATTTGTTTTATACTTTTATTCATTGCCGCTGCTGCATTAGCAATGCGAGCTCCATCCATATGTAAATACATTTGGTTTTGATGTGCAAATTCTGCTAGCGCACGAACTTCCTCGTCGCTATACAAAGTGCCATATTCTGTAGGTTGGGTAATAGAAAGTACTTTGGGTTGCGAACGGTGTTCTTCCGCATGCCCTACTAGAAGAGGGTAGCAATCTTCTACTTTGATTTTTCCCCCGTAATGAGGTACAGGATATAATTTGATACCTATAAATCTTTCTGGCGCACCACACTCATCTAAATACAAGTGAGAAATAGAGGAACAGATGACGGCTTCGAAAGTACGGACCGCACTACTCAGGGCAATTACATTTGCCGCAGTGCCATTCCCTACTAAGTAAATATCGCAATTACCTCCAAAATAATCGATTAGTTTTTGAATTACTTTTTGTGAATAGCCATCATGTCCGTAGCCTACACAATGCCCTATATTGATTTTTTGAATGGCTTCAAGGATTTTAGGGTGTACTCCTGAGTTATTATCACTAGCAAAAGTTTTTTGAAACATTTTTGAATTAGCTAGAGATTATGCATAGTTAGCTATAATATCAGCTACTACTTCGGGTACACCAATGCTTGCTGGCTTTTCTATAGTTTTTAGGTTGTAATATCCGCCAGGTAAGTCAGGCATATCTTTATCTACCACATATTTAGGAATTGAGTCTTTTGTCACAGAGATTAAGCCTGCTGCTGGGTATACGTTAAAAGAGGTGCCCACTACTACAAAAATATCTGCAACGCAAGTAATTTGACTTGCAATAGAAATAAGTGGAACCTCTTCTCCAAACCAAACTATATGAGGACGCAATTGACTGCCTTTTTCGCATACATCTCCAATAGCAATGGGCTCTCCTCCTATTTCATAGACGTAATATGGATATGCTATACCCCTTACTTTAATAAGCTCACCATGGAGGTGAATAATGCAGCTACTACCTGCTCTTTCATGTAAATTATCTACATTTTGCGTAATTATAGCTACTCGAAAATATTTTTCTAACTCTACGAGAGCTTTATGCGCCGGGTTAGGCTCGGCATCAAGCAGTTTTTGCCTACGAAGGTTATAAAATTCAATTACTTGTGCAGGGTCTGTATTCCAACCCCTTATGCTAGCCACTTTGCTAATATCATAGCCCTCCCATAATCCTCCTGAACCCCGGAATACGCCTAGACCACTTTCAGCACTTATGCCTGCACCCGTAAGAATAACCACCAACTTACGATTGTCATTGTTTTTTAATAATTCTTTAGCTTGCTTTTCAGTATTGGAGTAGTATTCTTCTAAAGTTTGTCCGTTTTGTAATTGCATAGTTATTTATTTTTATTATAATAAAGTATAGTACAAGTGCAAATTTTTGTCAAGATGCGCAGTAAATTCAAATATTTTTTATTGATTAATTAATTCTAGGTTTCTTTTAGCAGCTTCGTGGTTAGGGGCGAGTGAAAGAGTTTTTTGCCAGGCTTGACGTGCTTTTTCTTTTTGATTAGCATTAATAGCCATTACTCCTAGGGCATACCAAAAAGTGGCTTCGTTAGGGTAAAGAGAAACGGCGTTTTCTAGGCTAGCTAGGGCCTGTTCGTATTTTTTTTCGGCTTCGTAGCAGAGTCCTAAATGGTACCAAGCTGCATAATTTTCAGGGGCTTTTTTAACAGCAATCTGGTAATATTCTTTAGCTTGCATTATGTTCTGCTTTTGCCAATGTTGATTACCAAGCATTAAATATAAGCTAGATTCATGCTTAGGAATAAACTGGTTAGGGGGGTAATTAGGTGCTAGTTGTACTAGTTTTCGAAAATATCTGAAGGCAGCTGTATCTCCTAGTAATGTATAGGCCATGCCTATATTATAAAGTGGCTCAGCATACCAGGGAAAAATTTTTAGAGCAATTTCTGAGTGATAAATGGCCTTGCGCAGCCAATATTTTTTTTGTTCAGTTTCAGTTATTTGTTTAGCCCTAGAAATACAAGAAGAACCACAGGCCATATTTGCTTGTGCACTTCTAGGCGCTGCTTCCACATCACGAATAAACAATGTTTCATTATTTTTCCATTCCTGGCTTCGTAAGTAAGTTTTGTAGCCCGCTAATGCACTAATACTTACAAGCAAAAATAAAGGTAATAAAAATGCAACTTGAGTTAATTTTATTTCAGTGAACTTTTGTTGTAGCCAACTCAGAGCTATAGCTACCCCTAAGCAAAAACCCAAAGAAGGTTGAAATAAAAACCTTTCTCCCACAAAACCACCAATATCAATTATTAGGTTAGAAACTAAGGATAAAGTGATTAAATAAAAAGCTAGAGCAAAAGCTATAAGCTTTTTCCCAGGTAAGCACTGCCAAAGATAAAAAAAGATGCCCACATGCAAGAGCAATGAAAAAATCGGTAAAGGCTGGCTGAAAGATTGTAGATCTATTTCTTTGAAAGAATAGTCCCAAGAAAGTGGATGGGGCAGAAATAATAGACGAATATAAAATAGCAAAATGTAAGATATAGTAGCATATTTAGTTAAAAAATCAACTTCATAGAATCGATTACTGATAGGGTCAGGTTTGGATAACTTTAAATTAAACCCAATAATTCCTATTCTTAGGGCAAGGTATCCAAGAAATACTATTAGAAGGGGCCAGCATGAGATAATAGCTTTTTTAGGAGGCTGATTTTTAAAGAAGTATAGAGTTAAAGGGGCGATTGCAAGCAGAGTAACACTATTCTCTTTAGAGAGCAATGCTAAAAAATAAAAAATTAACGTTATCAGGTGATAAAAAGAAATTGGACTTTTCTTTTCGCTACTTTTGAATAAGCTAATGAGGGTAAGTATACTAAAAAGGAAAGCAAGAATTTCGTCGCGGCTTTTAATATTAGCTACAACTTCCGTATGAATAGGATGAACAGCAAAAATTAGGACTGTACCCAAAGTAAGGAAAAATTGCTTCGGTTTAAAATAGAGGCACAGGAGGTAAAGCAAAAGCACGAGTAATAAGCCATACAAAAGAGTATTGATAATGTGACTTACGTGAGGATTATTTTTACCTTGAATACCCTTTTCAATAGCAAAGGTAATAAGAGCTAAGGGGCGATAGTAATTTACAGCAGACTTACTTCCCTCCTGTTGCCACCCATCCATGCTGTCTCGAAAGAGTAATTTAGGTATGCCTGCAAAGCCTGCTTGGGTATGAATATTTTCAACTATTACAAAAGAATCATCTACTGCATACTCATTCTGCCAACTTTTTATATATACTCCTACTCCTATCAAAAACACAGCCAACGCTTGTAGCCAAAAAGTATAGTTCCATACGCTAGGCTTCTTAGATTGAGGATTATCCAGGGGTTGAACTAAGCTGCTTTTTTGCGATAAATTAGTTTGAGTAGAACTTTTGGGCGAATGGCTGCGATATTTTGGAGCACTCATTGTATAAAAATTAGCACACTTAACCCTGGTTATTTCTCAATTGGTAGTTTGGTTTGAGTTGATTGATATACAATGTAAGTACTACCTTTGATAACCCTTTTGAACTAGTTGCTGCCCCATTTCCCAATAGCTAGGATGGTCGGGTGGCATAGAAAAAGTTGCTAATCCATCTACGTAGCGATTGTACATACAAAATGCAGCTGCTATTAAGATTGTTTCATGTATCATTATATCCGTAGCTCCTGCTGACCTAGCTTCTTCTATTAATTTACTATCTACGGCCTTGCACGCTCCCTGCACACTTTGGGCTATTTTTAGCAATTTCTCAAATAGCGGAGATATATAGTCTGGAGAAGTGGATAATTCGTTTTGTTCAAAGAAAGGACGAAAAAATCCAAATTCTACTCCCTTTGCTGCTTCTGCTGCAGCACGGTGCGAAGCATAGCAAAAGTTACAGCAATTAAGGTAAGAAACGTAAGCTGCAATAAATTCTCTTTGCCAGTGCTCTAGGTCACTTGTTTCCGGAGAGTGAAGTAAAGAATGGGCTAGTGAAGAAAGAGCCCTTCCTGTATGTGGATATGCTGCTAGTAATCCTACTATCCCTGGTAAATTATCGGGTAAAGATATGTGGGCCATATTCAGCTATATTTAAAAAAGTTGCATAAATATACTAATTTGATTGATTTTGTATGAACTATAAAATAATTAATTAGGCTATTTGCATTAATAATGTACGAGCATAACTACAAACTACAAAATTCAACAAAAAATGGTTTGCAGGTTTTAGTAGGCATATTAGCTTCTTAAATAAAATAAAAAATATATTGAGTAGTAGTGTAGACTGTAAATGCTTACCAAGCTCTATTATGATATGAGAATAGACTAAGGTTATTAGCAACGAATTTAGAGCATGAACAACTTGTATAACAAATATTATATTGTAAAAAAAATAGGCTGTAGAAAGTAGAAATTTTACGGCAGAATTTAGGAGGGCAATTCTATAGAATAAATTTATTTGAATTTTGAGTAAAGCTTCTATATTTTAAGAGTAATTATAATTTTTAGATCTTTACCTTTATTTGATATCTTTGAGAGATTTACCTTGGTACATTTGCAGTGGTATTAGGTTTTCCTTGTAGCAGTGTAGGGTATTTTCTCTCTAGCTGAATTCATAAGAAAAATGCATGCTACTAAAAGCAAATATTTGGCGAGCTTTTCACCACATTAATTCACCATATTAAGTATTTTTCTTATATTAAAACTGTGTTTGTATTTTTTT
>JANWXU010000092.1 GCA_025057395.1 Bacteroidia bacterium
CAGGTAACCAGCGGTAGCTACAAGGATTACCTTGGACTAGTGTTTCACTTACTTGCAAACGAATACCAGGTTCATTATCACAAATTTGAAGTACTGAAGGAGTAGAAATAATTACCTTAGCCCCAGCAATGTAGTAGTTTTCAGTTATTGAATCTTTACATCCGCTTAGGGTGTCATAAGCAACTACTTTTATTTCATAAAAACCAGGCGCAGGAAATCTATAATGAAATTCTGTTTGAGTACTTTTTTGTTCTAGCCAACCATCATTTTCCACATCCCAAATGTACTGCGTATGAGGCTTAGGGTTACGAATGCGAAATTGAGAAGGAGTAATACCAAAACAGTTATTCAATAAATCAATCTGTAAACGGTAGGGAGGGCAGCACGGGTAATTAATAGAAATTTGCTCATTATCCGCGTCTATTAAAAGAGGAGTATTTCTTATTGTTGGTAAAGTGGTTGGTGTGATGGGTAATTGAACAGGTCTTTCATACG
This sequence comes from Bacteroidia bacterium, assembly GCA_025057395.1. Taxonomy (GTDB): domain Bacteria; phylum Bacteroidota; class Bacteroidia; order J057; family JANWXU01; genus JANWXU01. The sequence continues at coordinate 496 of JANWXU010000092.1, forward strand.
GAAAATTGTTGATGGTAAGATTTCCCCTTCTTTGATTGCAGCTAAGTAAGTTCTGTTTATTGAGTTTAATTAAATAATTATCTGTGCCCACAGCATTAAAATTTTTTGTATTTCCAGCGAGGTATATAAAGGTAGTGGAAAGATAAGAAGAAAAGAGGGTGTCTGCTAAAGTACCGCCTATTTGCAATGCTAATTCTAAATTTCCGTTTGCTTGTATTTTACTTAAGAAAAAATCGTTAGAAGTGCTAGCCGCAAACCATATGTCATGGTTTTCTATGCTAAAATGAGGATTGATAAAGTTTGATGGAGTTAGAAAAAGAAGAGGAGAAACTGGATTATTAATAGGATTTCCTTCTCTATCTACCATTACTAGGAAGGGGTTGTTATCTAAAATGCCAGATAGACAAAGATTATTATTTACAAATTGTATTTTTTCTAGGTAGTCATTATAGCTAAGTGAGGGATCGTAAACTTTAAGAATAGGATTTTGGCCGTTGGCATCTGTAAAAAGAATAAAGCCATCCTTTTGGAAGCCCATTAAGGCACCTACTATAGTTAAACTTTTATCGGGTAATTCTAATATATTATGAGCAAAATCATAATCTGTTGGGTTTATAGGATAGATTCTATGAAATACAGTTTGTCCGCTAGGGTTAAATTTTAGTAAAAAGCTATTAAAATTATTTTCTTCATTAGTATTTGCGGTTACGCCTGTTAAAAAAATTTCTCCAGCAGAGTTTACAAAAAGGCCATTCTTACCTAAGTAACTGAAAGTTTGGAGCGTTATATTTCGAAACCAATTATATCCTCCGCTTAGATAGTTAATTTTCAAAAGAATCAAACTAGAAGAAACATTGTTTTCAAAAACTTCAGCTGCAACTACAATAGACTTATCATTAGAGGATTGTTGTACTCGATAATGTTTAATAGGATAAGGGCAAATAAATTTCTTCGCCCATATTATGTTGCCTGTATTAGGCTCAATTTTTTTAGCTAAAATCTGGTTATCTTTAATTGAAAAAAGTAATAAACTCCCTTCTACTTCTAGTATTTGAGATTGAGTTGCAAAATAATTAGGACAAGAATATGTTCTTTCCCAATTTTCTTGGGCAGAAAGAGTAGGGTGGCAGAAAAAGCAGATGCAGATAAAGTAAAAGATGGCTTGGATGGCTAGAAAGGCTATTTTCCTTTTCATTCTAGCATTGGGTTGAGAATAAATTGAAAAAAGGCTCATCTCGGTATTGCTTACTACAAATTAACAAAAATATTTAGTAAAGCAGTTGTGCATATGTAAAATTTGATATGCAGAACGTATTTTTTTCGAAAAAAAATAGCTTCGAGTTTCTGAATTATGTTAGGAAGATGAAAATTTTACGCTTTTCACTCAATAGGGGGCTAATCCACAATTTGTGTAAAATATAATTCCTTTCCTGATGTACTAGTTCGCAAATTTACGCTAGAATGCTAGAATAATCGAACAACTGTTGAAATGGAATGATCTCACAGAATAATGAGTATCAAATTCACCTTCCTCAGTTTGAAGGGCCTTTTGATTTACTTTTATTTTTTATTGAACGTGATGAATTAGATATTCGCGATATACCTATCTCTAAGATAACCTACGACTTTTTAGAATACCTTCATCATTTAGAGCAGCAAGCCTTAGATATCGCCTCAGAATTTTTAGTAATGGCTGCTCGCCTTATAAAAATTAAAGCAAATATGCTATTGCCAAGTCCTGCTTTGCACTCTGAAGTTGCTACAGACCCTAGGACTGAGCTAGTAGATCGCTTAGTAGAGTATAAGAGGTTTAAATTGGCAATTGAATCTTTAGAAAAGCTAGAAAGTTTGAGTAACTTAAGTATCAAAAGAGGATTTGTTGCACATGAAGTTCAAATATTGAAAGGATTAAATGGTTCTCCTAAGGAGGAACTCTATGGACTAACGCTTTATGAATTATCTAGGGTCTTTCATAAGTTAATTCAAAAAATGGAGCTACGCCAGACCCAGCCCAAACACGTTATCCAAAAATTTCCCTATACAGTAGAGGAAGTAAAAGAACAGGTTTTATCTACCATCAAGGTACACAAAAAAGTGGAATTTATCTTTTTCCTTAAGCTTAAGAATGATCGCTTATTCGCAGTGTTTTGTTTTCTAATTATTTTAGAGTTGATTCAACAAAGAATAATTAATGTTATTGTAGGAGAGGGATATAATAACTTTTGGCTTTTAGATAAGCAAGAGGTTGAAAGATCAAGTTCATAGTAAACTAAGCAAACTAAGGTGATTTTTTTGTTCACTATATTAGGCTATTTACCTTTTTTGAAAAGCATAGTTTCCTGTTTATTTTGGTTATTTAACAAATAAATCTTCTTAACTTTAGTTAAGAAATTATATATTAGCAACTAAATTCATCCTATAAAAACTAAGTTACGTGAACAGCAAAAAGTTCGGCCCAGATACTAATTTACTTTGTATGTTACTTTATATGAAAAGGTTTTTACTAATTTTTTTCTTCTTAGAGTGTTTCTTGCTACAAGTCAGTTTTGCCCAAATTCGGCAAATCCTGCGAAGCCATTATGATATTTGTAATAATTATACGAGTGGCGTTGTAGCACCTGCACCGGGTACAGGTTTTTTTACAGGAACCCTTCAGGCACTGCCTGTGACCACTATACCCGGGGTTTCAAATGTTTACTTTCGAGAGCATGGTATACGCATCAACATACCAGCTCCTTTGCCAGGTACTACCAAATTAGTATTAGGTACGTACGTATGGTTCAGCAATCAGACTCGCGTAGATGGATTTGCCGATGAGTTTACCATACGGGTATATCGTCAGATAGGGGCTAATAACTTCCAATTTTTAAAAGCTTATCCTTTCAAAATATCCGATATACGTCCAGGCGCCTTGGTATTCGATAATTTTATTAGTTTTGGTGCCGATCCTATAGATGTTTCCTCTGGCGGAAACTATCTTTTTGCTGTTGAAGTAAAAAATCAAACTAGTAATGATGTTATAGACCTTAATGTTACACGTAATACAACCAACAATCCAGGCTTATGTGGAAATTCAGAATGGTTTGTTCATCTAGCTAATGTTCAAAATCACCAAAGCCTGGGTTGGCAAAAAATAAATAGTTTTCTAGAGCCCTATGAAGTGGATAATAATTTCGGTAACCCTATAATTTTACCCGTAACTCAAGAATGTAACTTTGCCGTTTCTGCTAATAAGCTCTGCTCCTTCACAGGCACTAATGACTTTATCCAACTAAATGCCATTCTAAATGGAGGGCGTCATCTTCCTAGGTATGACTGGAACCCTGTTACTGATCTAGTAGACCAAAATAACCAACCAACTGGCACAATTCCCAACCCTAGGTTTCGTACACTTGCTAATTCTCCTACTGGCTCTTTTACTTATCAAGTTTTGGGTAGAGATACGTTAGGTTGTCGTGTTATTCAAACCATTACGCTTTATCGTTATCCAAGGCCACAAATACAACCCACTACCCCTGGGCCTTTGCCTCAGGGCGGAAGTATTACTTTGTATTTACAGCAAAATGAACTCATCGGTAGTGGCTTTACATACCAATGGTTACGTAATGGACAACCTATCAGTGGAGCTAATACTTTTAGCTATGAAGTTACTACTCCAGGAAACTATCAGCTACGAGTTACTTCTACCAATGGTTGCCAGGAAAATTCAAATATCATAACTATCGATGCTGCTGGTACTTTTACTGATAGGATTTTATGCATGGGAAGAAGTGTTTGTGATACATTACCTCGACCTAATGATCCTAATCCTATTCCAGCTAATGCAGATAGTATCCGATGGTCTACGCAACCAGGGGGAGGAATTCAACTACCTTCTGATGATAGAAGAAGTATTGTAGTGTGCCCTACACGGCCCGGAACTTTTTCGTATACTGCAACTTTTAAGATCAACAATCAAATACAATCTCGGACCTATCGAGTAAATGTAATTAGTGTACCTGCTCCTACTATAGCTACTGCGCCAGGGCAAAATCCATTTATATGTGAAGGGCAATCGGTAGAGTTACGCACTGGCTCAGTAGGTACAGGTTGTACTATTCAGTGGCTTCGTAATGACCAAGTAATTCCTGGAGCTACAGGCACTACCTATCGAGCCACAACCGCTGGCATTTACAAAGTGCGGGTAAACTGTAGTAATTGTACAAATACTTCAGGTAGCTCTGTTTTAGTTCGGGTGCAGCCAGCGGCTGATATTACTGTAGCACAATCTGCGGATACTATTTGCCCGGGGGAAATTGTTCGCGTAATTGTGCGTGGTGCCGGTCCTCAAGCAAGTTTTAGTTGGGCTCCTACAGACGGAATTGATAATCCTAGAAGTCCTACCCCCTTTATTCAGCCAAATGCTACTACTACATATACCCTGACGGTGGATGAGGGTACAGGATGTATTACCACAAGGACCATAAGAGTAGTAGTTGTGCAATTGCCCCAGCTATCAGTAACTGCTACAGGAAATGTTACTCGTTTTTGTCAGGGCGATAGCGTGTTGTTAAGTGCTACTGTGAATCCTTTAACGCCGGGCTTAAACTATCGCTGGTATAGAAATGATTTTTTAATTCCTGGTGCTAATTCTGATAAGCTTTGGGCTAAAGAAGGAGGACGCTATCGCGTGGAGGTAAGTATTCGAAACTGTACACCAACTACGGCAGTAATAGACCTAGATCCTGTTTCGCCGCGTCCTACTGCCCGGTTAAAAACTCCGGATTCTCGAACGGGCTGTAATCAGGCTACAGGAGTACGCTTTACCTTAGAAAGCAATTATCCTGGACCCTATGAATGGTATAGAAATAATACTCTTATACCGGGTGCTACAGGACGTAATTATACTGCTACTCAAAATGGTGCTTATTTTGCAAGAGTGATTGTGGGGCAATGCACAGTGCAAACTCAGACAGAGAATGTTGTAATTACACCAGGTACTCCGCCTCAAGCTACAGCTATTCCAAGGGATACTGCCATGTGCCCAGGAGGATCTTTAGTAATGGATGTAAGAGTAACGGGCGCAAGTGGTAACATCGTTTATGATTGGACTCCAGCAGCAGCGTTTTTGAATCCTAGTATTAAAACACCCGCTACACGAAATTTAAATCAAACGGTAAGAGGTGAAATTTTGATAAGAGATGGTCGTAATTGTGAAGCAAAAGACTCTTTTGCTATTCGGGTTGCTCAAGTTGATACAATTACAATTCGTGGAAGTCAAAATTTCTGTGAAAATGCCTCGTTTTGTTTACAATCTTCTTTTGGCAGAGGCTTTGCCTATCAATGGTATAAGCAAGAGGGAAATAATCTTGTAATTATTCCAGGTGCAAGAAATTTCCGTTACTGTTCTAATCAGCCAGGGGCATATGTTTTAGAGATCAGTGGCATTAATTGTGTTACTCATAGAACTGAGGCTTTTACAGTAAGAGCTGTTCCAGCACCTAAAATTACTTTACGTGATCGTTTTATTGGAATTTGTGTGGGCGGGCAGGCATTTTTACGTGCCGATGCTACTTTTGATGGAGCGCTCTGTACTAACTGTCGCTACCAATGGACTCCTAACCAATTTATTTCTGACCCTAATGTTCAAAACCCGAGGGTACAGCCCACCACTAGGGCGATATATACCGTTACAGTGACTGGGCCTAATAATTGTACCGCCCGCGATTCTGTGATTGTAAACGTTGCGGAGCTGGGGCTGGATACAACAAGAATTTTTACCTGTAACCCTTGTGCAGGCGGTAAAGTAATATTGACAGCAAGTACGGGGCGAGGTTTTCGTTATCAGTGGTTCCGAGAGGCTACTCCAATTCCTGGCGCTACTGACTTTCAATATGAGGCTACTCAAACAGGTCGATATAATGTACGTATTGAAGGGGCAAATGCAGCTGCTAATTGTCCGCAAAATTATTTTGTAGAGCCCCCTGTAAATATTGCAGTGATACCCGCTCCAAGGCAACAAGCTCGTATTTTACCTGATAGAGATACTATAGCTATCTGTGAGGGCGGTACGCCTACTCTTACTGCAACAGGGGGTAACCAATATGAATGGCGGCTATTGAGTGGAGACCCACTTTCCATGCCAGTGAACACCACAACGGCAAGTATTACTGTTGACCCTGATAGAACCTCTACTTATGTAGTGCGAGTAACAGATACTAACTTAAGAGAGTGCAATACGGGGGCTGCCTGTGTTAGTTTTGATACAGTAACGGTTCGAGTGGTAACAGCAGCAGAATATTGTCAACCGGAAGCCAAAGCTCTTTCAGTGTGTGAAAATAATAATTTGCGGCTGCGTGCTTGCTTAGGGGTAGGGTTTGTGTATCGGTGGTATAAAAATGGTGTTTTAATCAACGGCGCAACAAACTACTACTATGACATTACCAACGCAAGTTTAAGTGACGGAGGAGTTTATACTGCAGAGGTAATACTAGAGCCGTGGACAAACTGTCCTCCTCGAAATGTTATTGGTACTTTCCAAGTAACTGTTTTGCCAAAACCAGTAATAGAAATTACGCCTATCTTTCCTGCTATTTGTCCTGGAGGGCGGGTACGTCTTATTCCTAATGGTGCTCCGGAATTTATTTGGAGTCCAAGTCCTAGTCTGGATTTTACTACTCCCCCAGCTACTAATTTTACACCTATAGCTAAGCCCTCAACTTCTACAACGTATACTGTCACGGCAAGAGGTATAAATGGTTGTGTTTCTTCTAGAGAAGTTTTTGTCAAGGTGGTAAGGTTCGATACTGTTAGAGTACAAATAATAGGCTCTGCAGTAGCTTGCCAAGGAGATAGTGTTCGGCTTTGTGCAAGTAGTGGACCTGGGTTTGCATATCAGTGGAGAAATCGTGGTTCTATTATTCCGGGGGCTACAGATGTATGCTACTTTGCTAAAGAATCAGGTAACTACAGCGTAGACTTAGCGGGCTCTAATCCTGAGCAAAACTGTGCCGCCTTTACTACCCCCGCCGTACCCTTAATTATTCGCCCGACACCTATAGCTATAGCCGATCGCGACACAGCTACATGTATCAATACTACAGTACCTGTTCAACTAACCGGGGAACGTTCTCAGGGAAATATTGTTAGTTATGAGTGGCGCCCGACTACTTTCTTAGATAACCCAAATGCCGTGCGCCCCAGGGTAGTTTCTCCTACACAATCTATTACTTATACTTTAACAGTTACTGCGGCAAATGGATGCAGAGCAAGAGCAACTGCTAACGTGGCTGTAGTGAATTTAGATACTGTACGTATTCTAGGAGGTGGATTAGTGCAAATATGTGAAGGTAGTTTTGCTATTCTCACCATTTCTCAGCGTTATCTTCAATATCAATGGTTTCGAGATGGGGCTCCGATTGCAGGAGCTAATCGCTATCAATTTCGTGCTAATTTGCCCGGCTTGTACACTGTTCAAATAAGTGCACCTGGGTGTAGTACAGTAACTACTCCGGGAGTACGCGTAGTTGTAAATCCAAGGCCAAGAGCTAGAATTGTAGCGCTGGGTAGTACGCAATTTTGCCAAGGGGGTAGGGTTGTATTAGCAGAAACTACTAATTTTGCGCCGGGCCATACTTTTCAGTGGTTGCGTAATAACACTCCTATTGCTGGTGCGACGCAGCAAAATATTTCTGCTAATCAAACCGGTGATTATAGGCTTATTGTAACTAATTCTTTTGGTTGTAGTGATACTTCTAATGTAATTGGTGTGAAGGTAAACACCCTGCCGAATGTTCGAATTGTAGCTGAAAATGCGGGGGCTGTACTATGCCAGAATCAGAGTCAAACTTTAGTGGCTTCTGTTATTGATTTTAATCTACGCTATAATTGGGCACAGGTTCGTGTTAGTGGTAACGATACTATTATTCTCCGTGACCTAGGAAACACGCCCCGAATTATAATTGCTTCAGGAGGTACATACATATTAGACGTGACTGATGCCTTTGGATGTCGCACCCGGGCAGCAATAACCATTTCTGTGGCACCAAATACTATGAAATGGGATAAAAGCGAAACTTTTACACGCTCACCTGCATCGTGTGGGGAAAATAGTGGTTATATCAAAGCTCAGTTAGAGCAGAGGATTCCTGGTGAAGAATTCGAATTTTATATTCAGCGAGTAGGGGATGTTTCATTTGCAGGTCCTTTTTTCACTGGCTTCAATTTTATAGAATTTAATAAAGAGCTTAGCAATAATGCTGCTTTTGCTATTTCTCCTGGGTTTTATCGAATAAGGGCTGTGGATGCGGTGGGATGTAGAATAGATACTGTTTTGCGTGTGAGTGATCAAGTGGATTTTCGTATTACGGACCATAGAATTAAGCGGCCTAGCTGCGCTAATGATGATGGAGAAATTACAATTTGTGTAGAGGGTGCTCCTACTGGTGAGCCATTCTTTTATTCTCGTGATAATGGTAGAACCTACGTACTAGGAGTGCCTGTGATACCTGGAGTCTCAGATTGCTATACTTTTAGTAACCTCGGAATAGGGGAATATGCGGTATTAATTAAGCGTGGAGATTGCGTATTTCCCATAGACTCACTTATAAATTTTGTTTCTCCAGATGTAGTCGATTATTCTGTTATACAGCCAATTGTTACTAAAAATACCACTTGTGCTGGTAATGATGGTAGTATTGAAGTAAGTGTAGCGGGCTTACCTACAGGTGTACCTTTTTATTTTTCTATCGATGGGGGACAAACTTATAACATAGGAGTTCCTATTTCGCCAGGTATTTCAGAGAGTTATACTTTTACGGACTTAAGTCCTGGAACATACACTATTTTAATTAAGCGGGGAGATATTAAATGTACAGGAGTTCGTGTAGAAGCCACAATAATAAACGAGTGCTGTCCTGCGCCAGTCATTCGACAGCCTGCACCAGGGGCTATCGATTATACTTCTGCAACTCTTGCTTGGTTGCCCATTAGCGAAGCAATTGGTTATGAAGTAATTTATAAGCCTTTAGGTACAACAGATACCGTAAGGGCAACTACTAACAATACTTTCTTTACTGCTCGCAACTTGCAACCTTCCAGAGACTATCAGTTTTGTGTGCGTACTTTATGTAATACGGCAGGTAGGCGCTCTATCTGGAAATGTTATGAATTTTCTACTTTAGAATGTAATCCGCCCGAAAGAGTAGAAGTAATGCTCAATCAAGTTACCTTTACGCAGGCTCGAGTTACTTGGACGCCAGTTCCTAATGCTGTACGCTATGAGCTCCTCTATGGAATCAACGGAACTGAGAATATGACAGGCTTTACTAGTGTAGCTACCGAAGAATTTTTATTTAATCTTGAAGTTTGCTCCGAATATATAGTAAGTATTCGCTCAGTCTGTGGAGCAGAGCAGGCAAGGTCTGATGAAAATTTTGTAAGTTTTAGTACTCCATGCTGTAACTCACCCCTCAATATTAGTGCCATAGATGTTAGTCATAATAGAGCTACGATTGTTTGGGATGCAGTAGAAACGGCTACTATTGGCTACACTTTGCGTTTTGGTTTGATTGGATTTCCTACTTCTACCATATCTATACCTGCTGGAACTACAAGATGGACTCTTACGGATCTTGCCCCGGAGGCTACTTATTTTGTTGAAATTATCGCTAACTGTTCTACTGGAATTAATTCTGATCCGATTAATACTTTCTTTGCTACATTGCCTGTTCCCTTATGTAGTACTCCATTTAACCTGGTTGCCAGAGATATTACTACTACTTCTGCTTTAATTACTTGGGAAGCCGTGCCAGAAGCAGAGAACTACGAAGTGGTTTATCTTAATCAATTTGGGCAAACTTTTGGGCCTTTCTATACTGGGGGTGATAATTTTTATTTCTTAACAGGTTTAGTGCCGGCAAATAGTTACACGGTACAAGTTCGTTCAATTTGTGAGCTGGGTCTAGTTTCTGACGCCGACTTGGTTAGTTTTTCTACGCGAGGCCCTTGTCCTGTGCCTAGTGGTTTGAATGTAGGAAGTGTGCGAAATAATTCAGCAATAATTACATGGTCAGTTGTGAGCCAGGCTAGTAGCTATGAGGTGGCTTACAGGGCTAATGCAATAGGAGCTTTTAGAAGAATTTTTGTTACGGAAAATCAAGCTACCTTAATAGGCCTAGAACCACAAACCTTTTATGAGGTTCGAGTTCGTTCTATTTGTGCGGTTAATGATACTTCGGCGTCATCTACAACCAATTTTGTCACTTTCCCAGACTGTGAAACGGTGGCTACGCCTTTTACCTTTAGTGAAATTACATCGCAAAGTTTGCGTTTAAGCTGGCAACCCGTTCCTAATGCATTATATTATATAGTTGATTTCAAAATTGCGGGCGCTCCAGGGCCCTACAATCCTCCACGCCAAGCTAATACTCCTACCCTTACTTTTACTGGTTTAGAAGGGGGAACAAGTTATGAGTTTAGAGTTCGAGCAGTTTGCAATGGTAATATTGAGTCAGATCCGGCTATTGATATTACTACCACTTTACCTGCTTGCCAATCGATTACAAATATTTTTGTGCGTAGCGTAACCACTACCCAAGCTACATTAAGTTGGGAGCCTGTAGCAGGAGCTCTTCGATACAAGCTATACTATAAGAGGGTAGGCGATTTAGGGTGGTCTCTTCCCATAGAACTTGGCAATTCAGACCTTCCTTATACTCTAACAGGCTTGAATCCTGCTACTAGTTATGATGTGCAGGCTTTGGTTGTTTGTACGGGTAATGTAGAGTCTGATCCCGTTTTTAGTTCATTTAGTACTCCAGAGCTTTGTGTTCCACCATCAAATGTTAGTTTTAGCGAAATTACTTCTAATAGTTTTGAAGTAGCATTTAGTGCCTCTTCTAATGCAATACGTTACGAACTCCAGTACCGAGAATTTCCTTCTGGAAACTGGCAGCCAGTGATTACACTTAATCTAAATCAGCTTCGTATTACTTTAAGTGCTTTAGTTTCGGAAACTACTTATGAGGTTCGTATTCGTGCCGTATGCCAGGGAGGGTCTTTTTCTTCGTATGTTACAGCAACAGTTACTACTTTGCCCGCTCCAGGCGATTGCCAGGCTCCTATTACCTCGCCTATTGTAAGAAATGTTACCAGTATTGGTGCTACTCTAATTTGGGATGTCGTACCTGATGTAGCAAGTTATCGTATTTTCTACAAGGAAGTAATAGCAGGGAGTTGGAATCAAATTATACCCGACATTACAGAGCCGCGCTATACTTTTACTAACTTACTGCCTAATCGCTCTTATGAGGTACAAGTTCGCTCTGTTTGTAGTGGTAATATTTCTGATCCTATTTATGTGGCATTTTCTACAATTCCTGAGTCTGAATGTGCAGCGCCGGATAATTTACGCTACACTAATTTCACTCTCAATTCTGTAACCTTGAATTGGGACCCTGTTCCTACAGCTATCTCTTATGTATTGCAATTCAAAGAGAAAACAAGTAATACTTGGTCTTCAGTAATTAGTACACCTACAATTAATTTTACTTTTGGAAACCTAACTTCTTCTACAAGTTACGATGTACGTTTGCGAGCTGTTTGCGTGAATAATGTATTTTCAGATGAGCGCTTTAGCGACTTTACTACGTTGTTATCTCCTACATGCTTACCTACAGAAGTATCTGCAGTTGATGTAACAGAAAGCACGGCTTTGATTGTCTGGGCGCCGGTAAATAATAATCAATATGAATTTCGATACCGCACAATTGACTCTCCCACTTGGATATTAATTACTTTAGGAGAAAGTTCTGTACAACTTACGGGTCTTACTCCTCAAACGGTGTATGTATTTCAGATTCGTGCCAAATGTTCAGACACAGACTTTTCTGCTACCACCGCAGGAAGCTTTACTACGGATAATGTTGCCTGTGCTGCTCCCGGAACTTTGAACGTGACTCCGCAAGTGAATAGTGCTAGAGTCGATTGGGCGCCTGTTGCTGCTGCTCAAAGTTATTTAGTAGAATGGGCTCCTGATGTACCGGGTAATGTTGTATGGTCGCGGGTATCTATTAATCATCCGCTCACTTCTACTCTTATTTCTAATTTAGAGCCTAATACGCAATATTTAGTAAGAGTACGTTCGATATGTGGAGCTACCCGCTCTGGTACAGTGCAAAGAGCATTTACTACTTTGCCCTCTAAAGTTGCCCACGCTGTCGAAACTGCTAATATTAGTGTATATCCTAACCCTAATAGTGGTACGTTTAATATTGAATGGAGTATATCAATTGTTGAGAATCGAGAAATTCTTCTTTCGCTTGTTAACTTAACGGGTCAGGAGGTATATAGGCAAAAGCTGGAGCTTAGGGCAAATGAAAACTTGGTTAATGTTCAACTGCCCTCGTCTATAGTTCCAGGTGCTTATCTCTTGAATATTACTGAGGGCGATAGTAAGTATGTTACGAAATTAATTGTACGATAGTAGGTTAATTTATTAATTTCTAAAAAGCTACCTCATATGAGGTAGCTTTTTTAATAAGTAAAACTTTGCCCATTGATGAATTTTATGGATAATTTATAAGAATTATGTCCAATTTCTATTAATTTTAAGAATCGATTAGTTAATTTGAAGGAGAAAAAGAGGTATAGCAAAATGAATACTTTAATATGCATAGGCCATGTGCCAGATACAACAACTAAAATCCAACTCACGCCGGATGGTAAGCAGATTAACAAAGAGGGAGTAACTTTTATAATTGGACCCTATGAGGAGTATGCGATTAGTCGTGCTTTGGAACTAAAAGAAGGTGGTATTCCAGGCAAAGTAAGCGTCATTTGTGTTGGTGGACCTAAGGCAGATGAGACTTTGCGTAAAGCGCTAGCAATTGGTGCAGATGAGGCTTTTAGAATTGATACCGAGTCGACCGACTCTTTTTTTATTGCTCACCAGCTAGCTTCCTTTATTAAGGAAAATCCATTCGACTTGATTATGATGGGTAAGGAGTCCATAGACCGAAATGCTTCTGAAGTACCAGGTATGGTAGCAGAATTGGTGGGAGTACCTTGTGTTACCTTTTGTTCATTTTTAGAAGTGAACAATGGTAAGGCGACAGTGAGAAGAGAAGTGGATGGTCAAGTGGAGTTGTTAGAAGTTCCTTTGCCGGCAATTATTACTGCTCAAAAGGGGTTTGCTGAGTGGCGTATAGCCAATATGCGTGGCATTATGGCAGCAAGGACTAAGCCATTAAAAGTAATTCCTGCTAAAGAAGTAGAAGAAAAAACTTACGTAGTAGGATACGAATTACCTAGTGCTAAAAAAAGTTGTACTTTTATTCAGCCTGAAAACGTAGGTCAGATTGTGAATATCTTAGCAGAGAGAGGAATTTTATAATAGTAATATTAACTAAGAAATATGGCAATATTAGTTTTCTTAGAGGTAAAAGATAATAAAATACGCAAGCAAAGTTTTGAGGCAGCTACTTATGCTTATGATTTAGCACAAATGCTTAATATGCCCTTGAAGGCTGTGTGCATTGGTAATATTTCGGGAGAAGAAGTTCAAAAAGCAGGTAGATACGGGGTGGAAGAGGTATATCAGATAAAAGGACAAGATTTGGATAAATTTTTAGAATCCCCGTATGCCTCAGCCGTTGTGGCTGTAGCTCAGGCAGTAAATGCTCAACATGTTGTTGTATCACAAACGTTTAATGGAAAGTCTATTGTCCCTAGGCTTGCTATAAAATTAGGCGTAGCTTCTTTTTCTGGAGTAATAGCTTTGCCTACTATTGCAAATGGAGAAATTCAGGTAAAGAGGACAGCTTATTCAGGAAAAACAATACAAATAGTTGGTACAAAATCTACTAAGTGCATTTTTTCTGTGAAAAATAATGCATATAAAATTACAGAAAATCCAGTAACCTGTAGTATAGTGGATTTTGAATTTAAGCCTTCTGCAGAGGATAGGACAGTTACAGTGAAGGAAGTAAGTAAGCTCAGTGATAAAGTTTCTTTAACTGAGGCGGACGTAATTGTTTCAGCAGGGAGGGGACTAAAGGGACCAGAAAATTGGGGCATGATAGAAGAGTTAGCTTCTTTATTAGGGGCAGCAACAGCTTGCTCAAAGCCGGTGGCTGACGTACATTGGCGTCCCCATCATGAGCATGTGGGGCAGACGGGTATTCAGGTTGCCCCTAATGTATACATTGCCATTGGTATTTCGGGAGCAATTCAACACTTAGCAGGCGTTAATGCTTCTAAAACAATTATTGTAATTAATAAAGATCCTGAGGCTCCCTTCTTTAAAGCTGCAGACTATGGAGTAGTAGGTGATGCTTTTGAAGTTGTGCCTAATTTGATTCAGGCTATTAAGAGCTATAAGGGATAAACTATTGACATTAATATTAAAAAAGTAGGGCAAATGTTGTTAATTTTAGGTAAAAGTTTGCCCTATTTCTCTATTTGAAAAAGTAATTTAAAGGTAATTATTTAAGATTACTAACAAAAATAGTATATTTGTAAAGCTATTAACTATAGCTAGCATGTAAGCAGTTCTTAAGTAGGGGGCTCAGCCTGATAGACTTATTATGGAAAAAATAAAACTCAAAATTTTAGGTATTTCTTCTACCCAATCCCAAATAGGTTCTTTTGCGTTAGTATTAGGAGAAGAAAATGGAAATCGTAGACTTCCAATTATTATTGGTACTTATGAGGCTCAAGCTATTGCGCTAGAGATAGAAAATATTAAACCCAACCGTCCTATGACGCACGACCTTATTGTTTCCATAGCTAAGACTTTTGGCTTAGAACTAGAAGAGGTTATTATTTCTGATTTAAAAGAAGGAATCTTTTATTCTCGATTGATCATGCGCGCTGAAAATGAGTCCCTAGAGATTGATGCACGTCCGAGTGATGCAATTGCTATTGCGGTTCGTTTTAAAGTTCCCATATATACATACGACTTTATTCTCCAAGAAGCAGGAATTATATTAAAGGAAAGTGAAGTAGGTCCTTCCTCGGAGGAATTACAGTCTAAATTCTCTAAAGAGCCTTACTCGGGAAAGCCTTCTGAATATACTAGTAAAGAAGAATATATTAAGTTTCTTAATAGAAAAATTAAAGAAGCAATTCAGCAGGAAAATTATGAAGAAGCAGCTCGCCTAAGAGACGAAATATCACGTCTAAATTCTCCCTCCCAGTCTTAGTAAGGGTATGGAGCTATTGCGGGGGGTATTGGGCTACCTGACCCTTTTACTTTTGCTTTTTTTATTATCTTTCAAT
>JANWXU010000093.1 GCA_025057395.1 Bacteroidia bacterium
TTCAGCAAAAATCAAACTACAGGAAAAGAGGGGGCAAGGGATTCTATTATAGACTATATTACTACAACATATGGGTCAAAGTATGTAGCACCCAATCCCAATGATCCCATTAAAAAAGAAGCTGCTCAAGATATAACTCCACAAAATTTTTATAACTTTATATACCCTGACACATTGGTGTGGCGGAGAGATTTTAGTTTTGCTTATAATGAGCCGTTAACTGAAAACTACTGGTGGCATCCTGCTTATGATAATTATCCGGTTGTAGGGATTACTTGGCATGCAGCGCAAGCATTTTGTGTATGGCGCACAATACTATTTAATAATAATCGAGCCAAGATTAAGCGTCCAGCACTACCAAGATTTCGTTTACCTACTGAAGCAGAATGGGAATATGCTGCACGTGGCGGATTTGAGCATAAGTTATACCCCTGGGAAGGGTATTACATAAGAAACTCCAAAGGATGTTTATTTGCCAACTTTAAGCCAGGAAGAGGAAATTATATAGACGATAATTTTGAATATACCTGTCCTGTTAAATCATACTGGCCTAATGACTATGGGCTTTACTGTATGACAGGTAATGTAGCGGAATGGTGTGAGGATGATTTTGAGGAAACTGCGTATACCTACGCACATGAGCTTAACCCAATATATAAATCTTTTACAGAACCCAAAACTTCGAGAAGGGTTATACGAGGAGGCTCATGGAAAGACATAGCTTACTTTTTATCTGTGGGAACTCGATCCTATGAGTACGCAGATACAACTAAATCTTATATTGGCTTTCGGTGTGTTGTTTCAGTACTCGGACATAAAGGAACTTCTAATCTCTAGTTCTTATCTTAAATCTTATTAATTTTAATTATTTTGAATACTATCTAAAATTTTTTATTTTTTATTTTATTTTTTAGGGTCTATTGTAATACGTACTTTTGAAGTAATATTTATTATATGGCTAAGAAAAAATCATTTTTTGAGTCGAAGGGGTGGAAAAATGGTATGAAGTACCTATATGGTTGGGGGGCCTCTGTTGTAATTGTAGGTGCATTATTCAAAATTTTGCACCTACCAGGCGCAAATGAGATGTTAATTGTTGGCTTAACTACCGAAGCTGCAATATTCTTTATTTCAGCTTTTGAGCCTCTTCCTCATGAGGAGGTACACTATGCTTGGGAAAGAGTTTACCCTCAAATACATCCCGATTTTCCTTGGGAAGAAGGAGAGGTTACTGAGTTAACAGCCGTAGTTCCGGGTGGCGGTGGGGGAGGCGGTATGGGAGGGTTAGACATCATGAAGAATATTCCCCCTGAAAAGTTAGAAGAAATTCGAAGTCGCTTTACTCCTGAGTTATTCATATCGCTTTCGGATACTATAAAGCATCTAAAAAATGGATTGGAAGATATTAGTAGAATTGGAGACGCAACAGTAGCGACGGATGAATTTCAAAAGAAGGTTAAAGAGGCTTCTGCCAAAATAGATAAATTAAGTGCTAATTATAGCACTACAGCAGACGCTATGGCTCAGCTTAGCACTTCCATGACTAAGATAAAGGATACACAAGAGTCTATTTCCAAGGATATAATAACTTATCATCAACAAATACAAACAATTACGAAAAATTTATCTTCGCTAAATGCAGTATATGAAATTGAGCTTCAGGATGCTCAGAAGCACATTAATTCCATAACTAAGTTCTATGGAAGCATATCGGGAGTTATGCAAAATCTCCTAGACACTTCCAAGGACACCGATAAGTTAAGAAAAGAGGTTTCTACATTAGCGGATAATATGACGCGATTAAATACTATTTACGGCAATATGCTTACTGCAATGACCGGCGGTGGTGGAGCAAAAAATTAATTATATTCTTTATGCAAAATTTTTCCCCTTACCTATTTTCACGTCCTCTGAATCTTCTAATAACTATTTAATTTAATTTTAATAAACTATGGGTGGTGGTGGTAAATTAAGTCCGAGGCAAAAAATGATAAACATGATGTACTTAGTGCTAACAGCCTTATTAGCACTAAATGTTGCATCAGACTTGCTAGCAAGTATCCAGATTATTGCAGATTCGCTCAAAAACTCTGCAAAAGTGCTAGCAGATAAAAACGTTCAGCTCAATGCTGCAATTGAAGAAGTGGTGAAAAAGGAAATGTCTCAAGGAAATAATAAAAACCAGTATCTTATAGCTTTGGGGCAAGAAATACGAGAAAAAACTAATGAAGCTATAAAAGAATTAGAGAAACATATCGAAGCACTGTATAGGCCAGAGATAGCTGGCGTTAATGAAGAAGTGCTTAAGAGCGACGGTAAAAAAATACTAGCAAAAGCTGACGAGGCAGAAAATAACTATCGTTATTGGATGGGTGCAGATGATACTAAAAATGGAGGGCGTGGCGAAGGGGAAGCTAAAAAGTTAAGAGAAAAAATGATGGCTTATGTAGATTGGGCTAACCAAAAGTATTTTGAAATGCTTGATAAAAAAGATCAAGAGAAGCCCGATGCTAAAAATCATTTTAAGTATTTTTGCTTGGACCCTAAAGATGATCCTAATATTCCTAAAAACCCTCCCGATATGAAGCAAAAACCGTGGGAATACTATACCTTTCATCGTTCCCCTGCGGTTGCTAATTTGGCTATACTAGAAAAAATGAAAAATGATGTTCTCGTTATAGAGGCTGAACTTTTAGAGTTAGCCAAAAGCAAACTAAAAAATGTAACTTTTAAAATAGATAAGCTAGTAGCATTTGCAGCTCCCTCCTCCCGAATGGTAGTTGCAGGTATGCCGTTTGAAGCTAAGCTCTTTGTTACAATTTCTGCCTCCCAAGAAATGTCTCCACAGTATTCAGGGCCGGGTGTAAAAAAGGAAAAAGACGGTACAGCTACCATCCGCCTGATTGCAGATGCTAGAAATGTCCCTGAAGGTAAAATGGAGGGGATTCAGAGATATAGTGCTAGAATTACCGTTCCCAAAGCTGATGGAACCACAGAGGTATTAGATGTAAAGGGCGATTTCATAGTGGTAAAGCCTGTAATTAAGATAGAATCAGCTGCTATTAAAATTATGTATAAGGATTGTGGTAACGATATAGAGGTTTCTTGTCCAGCTCTGGGAAATCAATTTAACCCTGAATTTGATGCCAAAGGCGCAAAGGCTATGCAAAGTAAGACTAAAAATACGAAAGTTCGCATAGTTCCTTCAGCTAATGAGTGTCAACTTATTGTATATCAAAAGGATGGTAATAATAAATTTGAAATTGGTTCTGAAAAGTTCAGAGTAATTCCCCCACCGGTACCAAGAGTAGAAACTTTGGTTGATGGTAAGCCATATGATGGTAAAAGTAATGTTGGCAAAACTCAAAAAATTACAGTAATGGTAGAGCCGGATAAAGACTTTGCAGCGGCTCTCCCTGAAGATGCTAGATATCAAATAAAGGGTGTTAAATTGTATTATAAAAGCGGTCTAGAAGACCCAAAGTTAATTCAAACTCTTAAAGCAAGTGAGCCTGCAACAAAGCCTAAAATTACATTTGACATTATGCGCTATGTCGAGAAACCAGAAAGAGGGGCAGTATTCATTTGGGCCGTGGAAGGAGTGGATAGAATAAACTTTTTAAAGCAAAACGTGCCAGAGCCATTAAAAGAGTCAAATATGACTACAAAAGTTACCATTGAATAAAATTTTTAGGCTAATTTATCAAAATTTCTACAACTTAAAGTATTATTTAGTAGGCTGTGCATTTTTAACTCACTTTAGAGTCTATGCTCAGCCTACTAATCGTATTGACGATCACTTTCAGCGAAACAAGCGCTTGATAGCAATAGACCTTAATGAAAAAATAAACTCTGGCTTGGTTGAATGTAATGACCATGCTGATAGGTTTTACGATATATACCAAAGGTATATTTACCGCTGTGGATTGGTAAGCGCTTTATTGGAATCTTTTTTATCCAATAAGGTTGCGGGCTTTGACCCCAACGATCTACAAAGAAGTATAACTCCCCATCAGTTTCTTGGTATTTTGAATTCTTTTGTGAATCAACTAGATCTAGAAAATGAAAAAGAAAACGAATTTTCTTCTTCTGATGAAGAACTCCAAAATTTGAGTTCGGAGGATTTTGAAGAGGGTGAGGAAGAAGAAAATGAGTATGAGCTTGAGCCTAAGGGCGTGATAATAGAGGAACAAAAAAGTACTAAAAGACCAATAACTCTTGATTTATTATATCTAAAGGCTTTGCAAAACAAAATAGAAATTATAGAAGACGTTGTGTTTGATCTTAAAAATGCGAGCCAAAATTTTATACCAACTTATATAATAGTGAAATGGGTTAATCCTTATGGTTTGGGAGTACAGGCTAGCTTAGTGGCCTTCAAGTATAGTGATGTCATTAAGGTATTGGACCAGACCCAATGGAAAAATCGATTTAATGATTCTGAAGACAGAAGTATTCGTCAGGTCTTTGATTTACGTTTATTTAATTTTATTATATTAAATTATTCAGGTTCTACTTCCAAAAACTTGTTTCAAGCAGAAAAGATTAGAGAAAAAATCGTAAATTTCGAGCATGATTTATGGGAATTTTAGGAAAAAATTAGAATTAAGTATTTTAATTTCTATAGCATGAAAGTAGCTGCAGTATTTATTTTACTTTATTTCTCAATTCAAAGCTTACTATGGGCGCAATACCCTCCTCGTATCGACGATCATTTTTGGAGAAGAAAAGTACTCCTGCGTTTGGACTTAGATGAGAAAATTAATTTACCTATAAAGGAGGCGGAGTCTGCTTTGTATTTGCCGGAAGAGGCTGTTCGAGAGGGTAAGTATGAATATACAGGAGGGTTAATAGCTGCTATTATGAAAGCTTATGAAAAAGGTGAGATTGATGGTTATCATCCCGATACCTTAACCGAAACTAGGTCTTATTTACGAGCCAAAAAAGAGTTAGAAAAATTTTTACCAGACGATGCCGAGGGCGCAAGTTCTAGTAGCGATAGTGAGAGTGATTTTGGTGAGGAGGGAGAAGATGAATTTGGTACAGAGGAGGAGGTAGCTGAGTCTGCGGGTGGTAAAGATGATGTAATGGTTAATCCTTCGGCGGGAGCGGGAACAAATGAATTGCTATATAGGCCATTAAAAACACAGTTGGATATTATAGAAGATAGAATTTTTGACAAAAACAAGTCATCTATGTATTATGACCTTCAATGGATAATCTTTAAAGCTATTGATCCCTATGGAAAAATTCCTAATAAGCCTATAGTAGCATTTCGTTATAAAGACTTGATGCCTTACTTAAATGCCACCCAATGGAAAAATAGGTTTAATGATGCAGAATACAGGAGCTTGCAAGAAATATTCGAGCTACGCTTGTTTAATGGAACTATTATTAATGTATCTTCTGATAAATCTGTGAAGACGCTTTATGAGGCTTATAAAAGAGCGCAGCAGATCGTAGAATTTGAGCATCATCTTTGGGAGTTTTGATATAATAGTATTTGTTAGAAAATTGAAGTGTGTAGCTATGTAGTAGTTACACACTTTTTTATTGCTTAAAAAATATGCGCGGGATAGTAGCAATTATCGGGCGACCTAATGTAGGCAAATCTACTTTATTCAATAGACTTATTGAAAGAAGGCAAGCCATAGTGGACGATCAACCTGGAGTAACTAGAGACCGCAATTACGGCATCTGTGAGTGGAACGGACATAAGTTCACTGTTATTGATACTGGTGGATACATTCCCGAAGATAATAGTAGTATACCTACGGCTATTCGCGAGCAGGTAGAAATAGCTATCGAGGAGGCGGATGCATTATTATTTTTAGTGGATGTAAAAGAAGGATTAACTTTTGATGATTATAGTATCGTTGAGGTACTTAGGCGAAAAAAAGCCAAAAACGTATTTCTGGTAGTAAATAAAGTAGATAATCCAGCAAGAGACTTTCTTGCGGGGGAGTTTTATAGTTTACCCCATGATTATTTTTTCACTATTTCGGCTATAAATGGTTCCGGAACAGGGGATTTATTAGACCAAATTGTACGTGTACTCCCTTCGACTACGGAAGATGACAAAGATACGGAAGGTCAAGTTCCTAAGATTTCTTTCGTAGGTAGACCTAATGTAGGAAAATCAAGTTTAATAAATGCTTTGATGGGTAGAACCGTGAATATCGTATCTGATGTTCCAGGTACCACGCGCGATGCTATCTATACTCGTTATAGAGCTTTTGGCTTTGATTATTATTTAGTTGATACAGCCGGTTTAAGAAAAGCTAAAAAAGTAAAAGACCAAATTGAGTTTTATGCAGCTATTCGAACTATTCGTGCCATCCAGCACTCTGATATTGTTTGTTTAGTTATTGATGCTACGGAGGGCTTACAGGCTCAGGATCTGCACATTTTAAGTTTAATTGAGCGCCACAAAAGGGGAATGATAATATTATATAATAAGTGGGACTTAGTAGAAAAGTATCCCAATATAGAAAAAGACTATATTGATTATACTCTAAAGCGAATTGCTCCCTTATCGGATATCCCAATTTTATTCATTTCAGCTACCGAGAAAATACGAATTTACAAAGCTATGGAAACTGTTAAACAACTTTTTGAAAAGAGGCAAACCCTTATTCCTACTCATCACTTGAATGAAGTATTACTTCCCATAGTAAAGCAAACGCCTCCTCCCTCTGTAGCAGGCAAGTCGATTAAAATTAAATTTATTACTCAAGTCAATGCTTCTAATCCCAGCTTTGTTTTTTTTACAAATCATCCCAAGTTAATTCCCAATTCCTACAAGCGCTTCCTTGAAAAGCGCATTCGAGAGCATTTTGGTTTTGAAGGCTGGATAATCTCAATTTATTTTAGGGAAAGCTAATATCTCTCATTAAATTTTTTGTATTCGTCTAAGGGTATATTAGTGGGGACACTTATAGTTGTTGCTCGAGGGCGAATCCAGCAAATATCGTCTTTATACCACAAGTATAGTAATCCTAGTACTAAGACTATTATAAACATCATACCCTCAATATAAGAGAGCAATAGCCATGAATGAGACTTTAAAACTGGGTTTTCAAAGCTTACACTCCAAGGAAATAATAGTAAAATTTCTACATCGAATATAATAAAAATAAGTCCCATCGTATAAAATCGGGGATTGAATTGTATCCATGCGCTGCCCTTGCTCTCCTCCCCACATTCATATACCGTAAGCTGCGCGGGAGGTAACTCCTGTTTTTTATTTTTAGTTTTATTTAATAGGTAGGACACGATTAAACCCCCTATGCAAAATAGAATACCCACAATAAAATAAATGAGGATTTTCCCAAATTCCGTCATTTTATACCTTTTAGTTTTAATTAATAAGATTCTTTTTCTGTAGGGAAGTTAATTTTTTTGACATCTTCTACATAAGTAGTAAAAGCCTTATGCATAATTTCAAATACATTAGCATATCTCCTTAAGAAGCGAGGTGAAAAGTCTTGAGTTATGCCCAACATATCATGAGTAACCAATACCTGACCATCACAATGAGGACCTGCTCCGATTCCTATGGTAGGGATTTTGAGCATATTAGTGACTTTCTGAGCTAGGGCAGAAGGAATTTTTTCTAAAACAATTGAAAAACAACCTGCTTCTTCCAAAAGTTTAGCATCTTTAATTAATTCATTCGCTTCAGCTTCTTGGGTAGCACGTACACTATATGTTCCAAATTTATTAATAGATTGCGGTATTAGTCCCAAATGTCCCATTACAGGTATTCCTGCTGAGACAATTCGCCTCACAGATTCTACTACGAATTCTCCCCCTTCTAGTTTTACAGCATGGGCTCCCGATTCTTTCATTATTCGAATTGCACTTTGTAGAGCATTTTTAGAGTCTCCTTGATAGGTGCCAAAGGGTAAATCTACTACTACCAATGCTCTTTTTACTGCCCTCATTACAGCACTTGCGTGGTATATCATTTGATCTAACGTAATAGGTAGGGTAGTAGGATGCCCTGCAAAAACATTAGAAGCTGAATCTCCCACTAATAATACATCCAAGCCTGCTAAATCTAATATCTTTGCCATTGAGAAATCATAGGCGGTGAGCATGGCTATTTTCTCACCTTGGCTTTTCATAGCTCGTAAGGTATGAGTGGTTACCCTTTTTGTTGTCATCTAAGAAAACGAAATGAATAAATGTAAAAAAGCCCTTTTGTAAATACTTTTACAAAAGGGCAATATTTTTCTTTGGGCTACTTAATCTTTATAAAGTACCTGGTTCATATTTCTTACTGCTTCAGCTGACTTCATTAGCAATTCTTTCTCTGCCTCATTTAATTGGAGTTCTATAATTTCTTCCACTCCCTGTTTCCCTAATTTAACAGGAACCCCTACACAAATATTTTTCAATCCATATTGCCCATCTAAATAGGCGCAGCATGGAAATATTCTTTTTTGGTCTTTTAGTATTGCTTCTACCATTTGGGCAGAGGCGTTACCTGGCGCATACCAAGCCGAAGTTCCTAATAGTTTAGTTATTTCCCCTCCCCCTTGCTTGGTTCTTTCTATAATAGCATTAAGCCTTTCTTCACTAATTTTAAATTCGCTAATAGGTATTCCAGAAATAGTAGTATAGCGCGGTAAGGGAACCATAGTATCTCCATGGCCACCTAAAAGCATGGCTTGAATATCTTTGGGAGAAACATTTAGTTCTAGAGCCAAAAATGCTTTATATCTAGCTGTGTCTAAAATTCCTGCCATGCCCATTACCCTATGGGGCGGAAATCCCGAAACACGCAGCGCATGATAGGTCATCACATCTAAGGGATTAGCAACCACAATGATAATGCAATTAGGAGAATACTTAACAACATTTTCTGTAACACTTTTGACTATATCTGCATTAACATTAATTAAGTCGTCTCGGCTCATGCCCGGCTTTCTAGGTACACCCGATGTAATAACTACAATATCAGAATTTGCTGTGATTGTGTAATCATTGGTTGAACCGATGATACGTGTATCATATAATTCGATGGGTGCTACATGGTATAAATCTAGTGCCTTTCCTTCGGCAATGCCCTCTTTAATATCTAATAGTACTACTTCTTGGCATATTTCGTGTCGCGCAATGGCTTCTGCGCAAGTAGCACCTACTGCACCCGCTCCAATAACTGTAACTTTGCTCATTCTTTATATTATTTTTAATATACAATAGTTATGTGGAAAATTAAAGTATAAAATTAGAAAATTATACTCGAGTTTTGCTATCAAAACTTTGTGCATAAAACATTTTATTTATGCATTTTAAAACCTAAAATGGATTTAGGCTATGATTTTACGTAGGCTGCTCTATATAGCACTTTTAGCTTCCACATTACTTTTTTTGCAAGATAGTTTTGTAGGATGTGCCGGAAGCAAGAACAATGCTGATAAAGCCACTATAAAAAAGTGGAAAAAGAAGGCTAAGGATTATGTTAAAAATCCCTTATCTCTTAAAGCTAAGGAAGAAGCCTGTGAAAAGAAAATTGATGAATTAGAAAAACGTGTGCGAGAGCTTATGAAAGAAAATGCTGATATGCGTGCCGAGCTTGATAATTGCGCTGAGAAGTGCCAGCGAGAGCTTCGCACCCTACGAAGTAAAATCGACTCCCTACAGAATGAGTATTCCCGTATTCAAAAAGCTTATGAGGCTGTAAAGACTGTAAGTCAAAGTCCGGTAGAAGTTACACCAGGTTTATTCTATCGAGTTCAAGTAGGCGCTTATCAAAAGTTTAACATGAATCGCTATTTAGAGCACACTGGTGATAATTTTACGGGAGAAACTGCTGATAATCTCAATAAATACTTGATGGGAAAGTTTAAAAACTATGAATTAGCTAAAGCCTTTCGAGACGATATTATCAAGCTAGGAATAAGAGATGCTTTTGTAGTTGCCTTTAATGACGGTAAGAGAATTAGTACTGAGGAGGCACTGCGCCTGCAACGAGAGGGCAAAGCTAAATAGGTCTTAGCTGCTTAGATTTTAAATTTTATTATTTGCTTGATTATAAAATAAATACGCTTACTCATAAAGAAAAAATGAATTTTCTTTTTTTTAGTTCCTTATTTTATATAACTTTTAGTACTTTAGTAAGTATGTTAGGTGTTCCTTTAGAGTAGTTTAAAATTATTAATCTTAATTATGGCAAAAATAAAATTCTTTACCTTACTATTCTATCTTGGTATAGTGCCGAGCATTGCATTGAAAGCTCAAAATCCTCCCTGCACTTCAACGTTTAGTGCAATGAGTGGAACTATTGAAGATGGTAGCGGAAATTTGAACTATGCTAATAATTTGAACTGTGCTTATGTCATTCAGCCGCCTCAAGCAAATAGCATTACACTTAACTTTTTAGAATTTCGCTTGGGCGCAGGAGACGTTTTAAAGGTTATTCGTGGTAGTACGGTTAATGGTTCTGTAATTCAAGAATTTCGGCAAGGAAGTAACCCTTCTTCGCTAACTATTGACGCTAATGCAGTGACTTTGCATTTCATGACAGATGCTTTTGCTGTGGCAGAGGGATGGCGAGTAAGCTATAATGCTATTCGAGCAAGCTGCCCTGCTCCCCAAAATTTGCAGGCAACTTCTACCACTTCTACTACTGCCTCACTAGAATGGCAAGCTGTACCGGGAGCAATTGCTTATGAAGCTGAATATCGACTTCCAGGTGCAAGCTGGAATGCTTTACCTATTACTTCTAATAACTCCATTTTAATAACTGGCTTGCAGCCGGGTACTACTTACCAATCATGGGTACGGGCTATATGCCAGGGGGGGATTACTTCAGAGTGGTCAACAGGTACTTTTTTTACTACACAGGGTACAGCTCCAAGTTGCACGCTAGATGTTACTTTAAAAATAGAAAATATCACTGCTACTACGGCAACAGCTGTTTGGGATTTTGGGCCTAATTATCCGAGTAAAAAGCAAGGAGGAAATATTATTCCTAAAAGGTATGAGCTACAAGTACGTTCTAGCCCTCGGATTAGCAATACGCAAGGATGGACTAGTATCATTTTTGAATCTAACACTTATACGCTTACTAATCTACAGCCTAATACAACTTACGAAGTTCGAGGAAGAGTGATTTGTGCAACGGGAGATACTTCTCGATGGTCGCCTATTCAACAATTCAGAACTTTAGCAGCTAATGTTTGCCAAACTCCCTCTAATTTTAAAGTAGAAACAGTAGAAGAAGATAATGCAGTTTGGGTACAAGTTTCTTGGGACCCTGTGCCAGAAATTCCTAGAAGTCAGGATGCTGGAAATGACGATAATGAAAATGCACAAAATGGAGAGGTACAAGCGGGGAATAAATATCAAGTT
Source organism: Bacteroidia bacterium (assembly GCA_025057395.1). Taxonomy (GTDB): domain Bacteria; phylum Bacteroidota; class Bacteroidia; order J057; family JANWXU01; genus JANWXU01. The sequence goes on from JANWXU010000093.1 coordinate 11,362, forward strand.
GCTATAAGAAGAACAGGGGTTGCGTTTGATACGGACTGGACAAATATTATTACAACAGGTACTAAACTCTATATACCCCAACTAGTAGCTAATCAAGAATATCTTTTCAGGGTTCGAACGATTTGTTCAGATAGAGATACTTCTAGTTTTACCCCTCCTGTTGCATTTGTTACTCCTCCTTTTTTGGGTCCTAAAAATGAAAGGCTTTGTTTTGAAACGGATAAAGCTACTTATAGAATGGGAGAAGAGCTAGTTTTGAATGTGACGGTTAGTAATATTATTTTAGCTCTCAATAGCATAGAACCTGTTATTCGGTTTGATAGTCGTTATTTAGAATTTGTTTCTATAAGAAGAGGAAGCTTTTTCCCCGGCTTTGCACCAATTACTCCGGTTGTAGATAGAAACCAGGGAACCATTCGTTTTAGTGTTTCGGGCGCAGAACCAAGAGTAGGCAGCGGTATATTGGCCTATCTTACATTTCGTATAATTCAAATGCCTCCTACTAATACTGATCTTCGTTTTAGTTTAGTGGGAGCAGGAGCTGTAAATTTCAATAATGAACAATACGAGCTTTTTCCCTGCCCAGATATTCTTGCAAGACTTATTTCTAGCTGTATGCCTGCAACACTAACAGCTCCTGGAGGTAATACAGCTTGCCAAGGTAGTGCTGTATTGCTTACAGCAAACCCAGGAATTCGCTATATTTGGTATAGAAATGGTATAGAATTACCTAATCAATTTAGTCAGCAATTAGCAGCAACAGAAGCGGGGGAATATAGAGTTTCTGTAACTTCGGGTCCTAATTGTCAGCCCTCGCTATCTAACCCAATTGTAGTTAGCTTTACGCCGGCACCTTCTATCCAGGAGCTCAGAGCTGTAGCTGCTAGTAATAATAGTGCCAGCGATGGGCGAATTATCGCAACAGCTGTTTCTGGCTTACCCCCTTATCGTTATAGTATTTCCATCGGTGCTGGGAATCTTAGGGTAATTGAATCTTCGGGTACTGCTACTTTTACGAATCTTACGCCGGGGAATTATGTAGTTACTGTAGAAGATGCAGCTCGCTGTGTGGTAACTCAAAGTATTGTTGTAGGAGTTTCAGATATTTGCCCCACTGCAAGAATTAGTTTTTCTTCAAATTTTATTTGTGCCGGATCATCTTTGCAATTGAGTGCAAATACAGGGAGCGGCTTCCGATACCAGTGGTTTAGAAATAATGCTCCTATTCCTAATCAAAATGCGCCTATACTTCAAGTAAACCAAGGAGGTAGTTATTACGTAGTAATTACAGTAGAAAATTCAAGTTGCCCTCCCTCTACTTCCGAGGCTGTTACTATTACTGTAGGTTCACCATTGCAAATTGAAAGCACTATTGGCAATGCGACTAGTCCTAATGCTAACGATGGAAGTATTACGCTTAGTATTTCAGGAGGAACACCACCGTACACTTTGCAACTAGGTAATCGAGTTCTTACGTCTTTTGGACCTGCTATTTTCACAGGCTTAGCCCCGGGGAGCTATACCCTATTTGCTAGAGATAATAATAATTGTACTCGCTCCTTTTCTTTTACAATAGAAGCTGCTACGAGCCCAGGAGGAGGTGGTGGTTGTGTTAATCCTACGCTATCGGCAGCCATACCCATTAGTAACACAGGGGCCTTAGTTTCTTGGCAAGTGGCTGCGGGTGCTGTTTGCTATGTGCTTTCCTATGGGCCTACGAATATTCCTGAAGATCAATGGGTTCAATTTTTAGTACCTCATCCAACAACTTCTATCACAATTGATGGCTTAAATCCTGGAAACTATGGTGTTAGGGTTCGTTCGAATTGTACTATTTGCTCTAGTAGAAGTGGAGTACTTAGCAATTGGTCGAGCCCGCGATATTTTTCTCTTGCTTTTAGTCGTTTAGGAGGAGAAAGTTTAGAGAATTCTATGCTTTCTATTTATCCTAATCCTAATAGGGGAAAGTTTACTGTTATGTTTAATTCTGAGAAAGAAGAAGAAGCTCTCTTTTCTTTAGTAGACTTATCAGGCAAAATAGTTCGTCAAGGCTCATGGAAAATAACGCAAGGTATTAATACTCTGGCTTTTGAAAATATTGGTTCAGGTATATATGTTGTTAAAATCCAAACTTCCTTCGCAACTCATGTACATAGGGTTGTTGTTCAGTAGTGGTAAGTGAATTTTTTTGTATAGAGAAGCCCTATTCATTAGGGCTTCTCTTTTTTTTGTAACTTGTTAATAATTAATATTGTCAATAAAATTTATTACTTGTTTTTATCGAGTGTTGGTTTTTCATTATTTTGAAAGAGATGAAGCGCTTTATTATTACTATACTTAAATCAAATGTACTTTTGGGAAAGAAACTATATTTTTTTATCCTGCCTAGTTAATTGCCTATTGCCCAAAAGAAACTATAGAGGCTACGCTAGGTTGTTACTTATTTGGTGCTTAATTCGAGGAATAGACAACTTTATAATTGCGCAAATACCTTTTGATATTAAGGCTCAGCCCATAGTTTTTGTCAAAAATTTTACTACTCGTGATTACAATGCCCACAATCAAAATTTTTGTATTACGCAAGACCACCGAGGAGTAATTTATGTGGGCAATGGTATGGGGCTTTTGGAATATGATGGAAAAAATTGGAGTATTGTAGAAAAAACAAAAAATAAATACATTTATTCACTTGCTACCTCCGAGAATGGAAGGGTATTTGTAGGCGGTGATAGTGAGCTAGGGTATTTGAGTGTGAATACCAAAGGGAAGGTTTATTTTGTTTCTTTGCTTCCACTCTTACCTAAAGAGCAGCACCAATTTGGGCCAGTTTATAGAACCATAGCCTTAGGGAGTAATGTTTATTTTCAAGCAGCTAATTATATATTTTGCTACCGAGGTAATAAATTTTATACAGTTTATAAAAGTGAAAGTGGAAGTATTGGTTATATTTACCTGGTAGATCAAGAAGTTTGGGGAAGTGATGATAAAGGAATATTTAAGATTAATTTCGTGCACTCTAATTATTCTATTACTAGAATACCCGGAACAGAAAGCATAAATGGCTTACTCTTGCCACAAATCTTGAAATTATCGCCTGATACTTACTTGCTGGCTAACGATACAAAGCTACTAAAATTAAAAAATGGTTCAATTGCTTCATTTCAAAACGAAGCTTCAAGCTACATAGAACAGCATCGTGTACAAGATGCTCTTTACCTTGTAGATAGCACTATTGCCATAGCGACTTTTACAGGGGGGGTAATTCGAATAGACCGAGACGGCAAAGTATTAAATCTTTTCAAAAAAGAAAATAACCTGGTGGAAGACCAGATAACTAAATTGTTTTTAGATAGAGAGAGGGTTCTTTGGGTGGCTACAAACAATGGGATCGCAAGAGTTGAAATTCCTTCACCCTTGCTCATCTTTACGGAAATTCATAAAGTTCGTGGAGTAGTAACTGCTATTACTAATTTTAATGGATATTTGTATGTATCAACTAGTCAAGGAATTTACTCAAAGGTATATTCTATCTACAACTATAATTTATTCACTGAGCTAAGAAGCCAGTATTTTCACTTTATTAAACCATTTCGAAATATTATTGTTGTTGGTTCAACTAATGGTTTATTCAATATTACTGGCTTTATAATTAATAGTATAGACTTACCTAAAAGCCAATGTTTTTTTGCTTATTCATTACCTCATAGTAACAATAATAATAAATGTAGAGAGTTACTAGCTGTAGGTACTAATAACCAGATTCTTTTACTAGATTTAGATGATAAGACTAGTGAATTAAGGGCAATAAATACTATAGCCTTAAAGGGCGATATTCGCTCTATTACCTCCGATGCTAGGGGAAGAATTTGGTTTGGTACACACAGCCATGGGGTAGGGTGTATTGAATTTGAGGGCAATAACTATGCAGCAGGGCAACCCTATAAGGTAAGGTATTTTGGATTAGAATCGGGCTTACCGGAAATGGAAGAAAATGTAGTAGCATTTTTATATGGAAAATTAGTGGTAGGTACACACCAGGGCTTACATTCATTTAATGAGAAAACTCAAAAGTTTGAGCCCGAAAAAATGTTTGGCACTTATTTTACTCAGCGTAACTGCCATATTTTTGCTATGGATTATAATCGAAATAATGGAATTACTTGTTTGCTCAATGTACGTGAGACTCCTAACGGTGCTAAAGAAGAAATATTTATTATTGAACCGAATAAGAAAAATCCCAACCAATTTATTATTAATAAAAATCCTTTTTTGAGAGCGGGTCATCTATCGGTAAATACTGTAAAGGTAGATGATTCGGGCCTTATTTGGGCAGGTTGCTCAGATGGTT
>JANWXU010000094.1 GCA_025057395.1 Bacteroidia bacterium
ACACTTTAGGGCAAGCAGACGATCAGAGAACCCTCAGTGCTTCTAGTGATGTGGCAGGCGGACAGGATGTTATGAATTTTAGTACCAACTTTACAAATTGTGCAGGCAACCCTGGACCTATGATTGCTTTGCCTTCTACTCCAGCAAGTGCTTGCTTATTACCGCCTCCACCAGATGCAAACTTTACTGTTACTCCTAATCCAATTTGTGTAGGCGCTAACGCTACTGCTCAATTGAATAATCCGCCACCAGTACCTAACCCTACATATACATGGTCGTTTGGTACGGACGCTACTCCTGCTACACAAAATGGCCCAGGGCCCCATACTGTGAGTTGGAGCTCAGCGGCTAATAAAACAGTTTCTTTAACTGTTACTAGTACAGCAGGCTGCGTCACTGTGAATACTCAAGTGGTAACAGTAATCAATGCCCCCACTCCTACTATTACGCCAAGTCCATCTTCTTTTACTTGCCCTGGTACTAATATATCGATTACAGGAGGTCCTGCTGGCGCTACAGTGTTGAACTGGAACTGTGATGGATGTTTCCAGCATCCGCTTCCTAATAATTTAGGTCCGCACAATGTATCTTGGACTAGTACAGGCACAAAAACTATAACTTTAACTATTCAACAGGCGGGTTGTGTTGCTACCAATTCTATTGAAGTTACTGTTGAAAATATAAGTTCATCTTTTACTGTAGATCCTGTGCAGTACTGTCCTAATCAAGTGCCTATCAATCCTAATATTTTTTATACCGGGAATGCGCCTGCGGGCTCTACTTTCCTCTGGAACTTTGGTGGCGGTACCGTAAGTTTTGGAACAGGAGCGGGCCCGTATGCGGTATCGTGGTCTAGTATTGGCACGAAAGTAATTCAGTTACAAATTACAAACGGCGCTTGTACTTCTCCGGTTTCTACCCAAACGGTAGAAGTCAAAAATTTGGATGCTACTTTTACAGTTTCACCAAGTACTGTATGCACTAATGAAGATGTAACTATTTCAGCTGCTGCTTATGGGGTCCCATTTGCTACTTATAATTGGAGTTGTACGAACTGTAATTCTACGCCTACCACAATTGGCCCCCATGTTGTCAATTGGGCAAGTGACAACCCAAGCATTAAAATTATATCTTTAACGATTTCTGCACATGGATGTACTCCTAGTACCCATACCGAGATGGTTACAGTTAATCCAGGCGCTTCTCCATTGTTTACGCTAGATAAAACTAATATCTGCTCTAATAAAACTAATTTTAATAACTCTGTTACTGTACAAGCACAAGATCCTAACGCGAGTTCTTATACTTGGAGCTGCAGTGGATGTATCTCCCCACCCCCGGGCACCATGGGGCCTCACACGCTGCAGTGGTCTTCAGGAGGCGCTAAAGTCATTAGCTTAACTGTGACAGCACCGGGGTGTCAAGGTGCTACTAGTACACAACAGGTTAATGTGAATGAGCCTACAGCTTCCTTTACTGCTTCGCCTAATCCAGTATGTGTAGGAAATATAATGGTATTAAATAGTACAAGTACAGGAAATCCTGTAAATTATACTTGGAACTGTTCGGGGTGTAATGGAGGAACTCCAATCAGTAATGCGCCAGGTCCCCATAATGTGAATTGGTTATCCCCGGGGGTATATCCAGTAAGTTTAGTAGTTTCGGATATTATGGGGTGTGAATCGGCCCCCGCCATGCAGCTTGCTACGGTTAATACTCTTCCTACAGCGGTAATTACTAGTCCTTTGCCAACTATAACATGTACTAATGTTCCTTTAACACTGCAGGGAAGTGGAGGCGGAACCTACACATGGGATTGTAATGGATGTACTTCTACTCCCGCTATTGGCAATACTGCAGGACCTTACAGTATTAGCTGGGCTTCTGCTATACCCAATGTAAAGACAATTACTTTAAGAGTGGATAATGGGTGTGCTAGCCCCACGGTAAGTGTTTTAGTAACAGTTAATGCACAGGCGAATGCTAATATTATCCAGCCAGGTCCTAATGTGGGCACGTGTATAAATAATGATATTACTTTTCAAGCGCAGAGCGGCGCAGCCGTTTATACGTGGGATTGTGATGCATGTACTACTGCCCCCCCAGCAACAGAAGGACCTTTTACGCTTTCATGGAGCAACACGGGCGTAAAAACTGTAACCTTAAAGGTTGCTAATCCGGGGTGTCCCCCAACTACTACAGTATCTGTGTATGTGACGGTAAATACTCCCCCTAGCGCTACTATTACTGCCAGTAATGTTTGTCCTAGTACTCCTACACAAGTAAGTATTTCTTCTATTCCCCCGCCACCTCCTACGTATAGCTGGAACTTTGGTGTGGACGCTGATCCTGCTACAGGGAATACAGCAGGTCCTTTCAGTGTATCTTGGTCAAGTTCCGGCACTAAAACGATTACTGCAATAGTTACTCAGCCAATTAGTGGAGGAACTTGCAGTGCTATCATAACAGGTTTGGTTACGATTCATCCCATACCTGCTGCACCTACGCCAGTACCGGCAGGTACCTGTGGGCCAGGTACAGTTCTACTTTCAGGAACGCCAGGTGCAAATGGAAATACAATTCGCTGGTACGCTGATGCTACTACTACCACCCTATTAAGTACGGGCCTAACTTACACAACTCCTTTTCTCACTACAACCACGACCTATTATATTTCTTCCTACAATACCTCTACACAGTGTGAAGGATCTAGGGTACAAATTGTAGCGCATGTATACACTCCTCCAGCTCAGCCTACTGCTTCAAACGTTAATCGATGTGGCCCAGGCGCCGCTATTATAACAGCAAGCATGGGTAATCCGGCAGGAACTTCAATTCGTTTATTCAGTACCCCTACTGCTACGGTACCTTTAGCTATGGCTAGTGCTTCGCCCTATGAGATTACTACGCCTGTAGTAAGTGTAAATACAACCTTTTATCTAGACGCTTTTCATAGTCAAACAGGATGTGTCAGCTCTCCAAGGGTTGCTGTGGTGGTAAATGTGCTACCACCGCCTTCCTTGCCAGTAGCTGAGCACGCTTCTCGTTGTGAAGAGGGTGTTGTTACTTTTACTGCATACATGGGCCTATATCCGGGTAATGCAATACACTTGTACGATAATAATTCGGCACAAGCCACGCCTATAGCTACTGCTACAGCACCTCCCTACCTACTAACCACACCTTCTATAAATACTACTACAACTTTTTATTTATCAGTGGAAAATACAAATACCAGTTGTAGTAGTGGAAAGCTACCGGTAATTGCTTACGTTTATCCTTACCCAGGCATACCTGCAGTGGCGAGTGTAACGCGATGTGGTCCGGGCGTAGTAACTTTTACTGTCACTAACGGCAGCCCAGCAGGGAGCGATATATTGCTATACACTAGTACTACAGCTACGGTTCCTATTGCTTCTGATAATGCTGCTCCCTTTACGGTAGCTACTGGTAATATAACTACCACTACCACATTCTATATTGCTAGCTATAATAAAAATACCAATTGTGAAAGTCAAAGGGTGGAGGCTGTGGCTGAAGTAATTCCTAGTCCTTCGGCTTCAGTGCCAAATAATATATCTCGCTGCGGGCCAGGAGTATTAACGTTTACTGCTAACTTGAGTGCAAATAACGGTACGGAAGTAAGATTATTTGACGCACCGGTAGGAGGTAACTTGTTAGCTATGGCGAATTCCTCTCCTTTTGTGATTACTACGCCTACTGTTTTAACGAATACCACTTTTTATGTAGAAGTGTTTAATGGCGTAAGCAGTTGTGTTTCTAGTAGCCGAGTTCCTATTACTGCTACTATTCATCCAGTATTACCATCTCCGCTGGCACAAAACCAAGTTCGCTGTGGCGCAGGGGTAGTCACGTTTAATGTAACCAATAATCAAGGTAATGTAGCTAGGCTTTATAGTGTGCCAAGTGGAGGTACTCCTATTGCCACCGATCCTTCGGCCCCCTTCCTACTAACCACACCCGTAATTAGTACCACTACTATTTTCTATATAGAAGCTTTTAATTCAACCACCGGTTGTTCGAGTATAAGGCAGCCTGTGGAGGCCAAGGTGAATCCAGGTCCTCCTGCTCCCATGACAAGTGACGTACATCGGTGTGGGCCTGGTATCGTAACTTTTACTGTAAGTGCAAATGGGGTGAATCAGGTACGATTGTTCACTAGCCCTAATAGTATAACTCCAGTAGCTGTTTCTCAAACTACTCCATTTGAACTTACTTCTATACCGATTACTACTACCACTACCTTTTTTGTAGGGGGGCTAAATCAAAATACAGGCTGCGAAACTGCACGAACTCCTGTTAGGGCAGTTATAAATGCGGTTCCGAGTGCTCCTATTGTAGCTAATGTAGCGCGCTGTGGAGTAGGAACTGTTATTTTATCACCTCAAATGGGTAATGTACCTGGCAATAAGGTGAATTTATATACTGTTTCTAACGGCGGAGTTCCGGTTGCAAATAGTATTTTTGAGCCATTTGAAATAGAAACTCCTGTAGTTACCACTAATACCACTTTTTATGTTGAAGTAGTCAATACCACTACTAATTGCACGAGTAGTCAAAGAACAGCAGTTTCTGTGAATATAAACAACATTATTTCGCCACCAAGTGCTGCTAATGTAGGGCGCTGCTTAGCTGGAAATATTACCTTTACGGTAAATGTCAGTGCGGGTTCCAACAGGGTTTACTTATATACCCTTGCTGAGGGCGGATTACCTATTATATCTGACGATACTCCACCATTTACACTTACTGTTCCAATTAATACCACTACTACTTTTTATATTTCACAGGAACATGCTACTACAGGGTGTGAAAGTGCTCGTTTGCCAGTAGTGGCTACTATATACCGTCAACCTGATGCTCCGCAGGTAAGTGAGGTTCGGGTTTGTGGTTCTGGTATAGCAACTTTTACTGTTATTAATCCTGAGGGTAATAGTGTGCGCTTATATACTTTACCTAGCGGAGGCGAAGCAATAAGTAGTGATAATACCCCTCCTTACACTTTAGCTACGCCCCCTATTACTACTCATTCAAATTTTTATATTTCTACTATCAGTAGCCAAGGATGTGAAAGTGGTAGGTCACTTGCTTCGGTAATTGTGGAGCCTGTTCCTCCAGTACCCCAAGGTATTGATATGGCTCGATGCGGAGCTGGACCTGTTACTATTACAGCCAACGCACCTTCTAATTTAGGAGTTCGGCTATATACTCAAATGACGGGTGGCCAGCCCATTGGTAGTGATGATGCGTTTCCGTTCACCTTTACTATTAATTCTCTTAATACTACCACAAGTTTTTATTTAGAAGCTTATCATCCCCAATTAAATTGCAGTAGTGCTACTCGCAGTTTGGTCATAGCTAGTGTAGTAGGGCCAATTCCAACTCCGCCAGCTGTTAGTCCGGTTACGGTTTGTGGGGGCGGAAGTATTACCTTTACCGCCTCGATGACAAGTATACCTGGAGACGTGATGAATTTATACAATGAGCCTACAGGAGGCATTCCTATTGCTGCCTCGAATACTCCCCCATATCAATTTACTATTCCTTTTGTAAACACTTCTACTACCTTTTATTTAGAAAGCGTTCTAAATAATAATGGCTGTAGAAGCTTGAGTCGTACTCCTGTACCTGTTCGGGTGGTTGAAGTTCCATTGGCACCTAGTGTCTTAACAGCTTATCGATGTGGAAATGGAGTAATTACTTTTACGGCACGCAATCAATCGCCTAGTGCAGTAATAAGGATGTTTACTACTTCGGTAGCGACTAACCCGATTGCTACTGCCAGTACTGCTCCGTACTTATTAGCAACTCCCGAGCTGACTTCTACAACTATATTTTATTTTGATGCTTGGGATCCAATTACAGGCTGTACAAGTAACCGCATAAGTGCCATTGCAACAGTAAGTAATGAAGCTCCTGCTGCTCCTTTTGCAAGTAACGTGAGTAGATGTGGACCCGGGATAGTAGTGTTTAATCCTACAATGGGTACGCCAGCGGGTGATTTGTTATTATTGTATACGCAAGCAGTGGGAGGCACACCGATTGCAAGTGATAATACTTCCCCGTATGAAGTAAGTTCTCCCTTTATTAGTCTCAATACAACCTATTACTTAGAAGCTGTAAACACTATCACAGGGTGTACGAGCGTTACACGTAATCCTGTGATTGCTAATATTATTTCTAATCCTGAGTTACCACAGGTAGTAAATGTTTCTCGTTGTGGACCAGGAATGGTTACTCTATCGGTATTGGTTAATCCTTCATTTGGAATGCAGATACGCCTCTATTCTTCTCCCACGGCTACCGAACCTGTTAATTTTAGTACTGCTGCACCGGTAGTAATACAAACTCCTAATCTTACTACTACTACTACTTTTTATGTTTCTGCTTTTAATCTTCAGACGGGATGTGAAAGTGGAAGGAGGTCAGTAGTAGCTACCATTTATCCTATACCGGGTAAGCCTGTTGTCCATCCCGTTTCCGTTTGTGATGGGGGGCAAATTACGATTAGTGCAGAAATGGGTGTGCCCGCAGCAAGAGTATTAAGGCTGTATACGGTTTCTGTAGGTTCTACGCCGATTGCTTCTTCTAGTACTTCTCCCTATCAGCTTTTAGTACCAAATGTATTTACTAATTCTACTTACTATGTAGAAAGTTTCGACCCGGTATCGGGATGTATAAGTGAGAGAACGCCAGCACCTGTTCAGGTTAATCCCATACCTATGCAGCCTGTTGCGCAGAATGTATCTAGATGTGGCGCAGGAATTATAAGTTTCACTGCTAGTGCAGTAGGAGAAAATATTAAAATTAGGCTATATAACGAAAATGGTACATTTTTAACAGAAACCACAACCTCGCCTTTTATACTTTCTACAAACGTAACAACTACAAGTGTATTCTACTTAGAAACTGTTTCTGAATTTGGATGTCAAAGTGAAAAGATCAATGTTATTGCAACGGTTTATCCTATACCGGGTCGCCCTTCAACCTCTGAGTTTAGCCGCTGTGGTAGTGGAAGTTTAACAATTACAGCAACCATGGGGCAACCTCAGGGCAATGCTATTCGCTTATACAATGTAGCGCAAGGAGGAGTACACCTTACTTTTGCTACTCTACCCCCCTATACCCTTGTTACTCCAGTTGTGAGTACCCATACTACCTTTTTTATTGAAAGTTATCGTACGGAAACTAACTGCGCTAGTGAGAGGGTACCAGTGGTTGTCAATATTTTAGAGCCCCCGCTCCTGGCTAATGTTAAATCAGTTCAACGATGCGGGCCAGGTATTGTGACTTTTACGGTTACTAATTCACCGAGTGCATTTAGTCAAATGCGTTTATTTACTACTCAAACAGGGGGAAATCCTATTCATACGGCACCTACTGCACCTTACCTTTTGCATACTCCATTTTTGAATACTACTACCACTTTCTTTGTGGAGCATTTTAATCCGTTTGCAAGCTGTAGTAGCGAAAGAGTACCTGTGGTAGCAATTATTCACTCTATTCCTCAAGGCCCGGTTACAGAAAATATTACTCGCTGTGGTACAGGAAGTGTAACTTTTACTGCTATTCCTACAGCTAATGCGGGTCAGGTTCGCCTATATTCGGATTTAGTGAGCAATATTATTTTAGCAAGTGATAATGCTGCGCCCTACTTACTAACTACTCCTACTTTAGTAAGTACTACTACTTTTTATGTAAGTATAGTAAATGTCGAAACTGAATGCGAAAGTCCAAGAGTTCCAGCTGTTGCAATTATTCAAAATACACCAGGTATTCCTACGGCACCTACAGTATCTCGATGTGGGGCAGGGACTTTAATCATTACTGCTAATGTAGGCAATCCAAGTGGTGATAAGATATCTCTTTATACCCAAGCAGCAGGGGGAACTCCTGTTACAGTCTCTACTTCAGTTCCTCACTTGTTGGTAACTCCAGAAATTAGTTCCACTACTATTTTTTATTTAGAAGCAGAGAATACTCAAGGTAATTGTATTAGCAATCGTTCTACGGTTCTTGCAGTAATTACACCTTTACCACAGCCCCCTGTAGTTACTAACCTTAATGCTCTAACTCGATGTGGAATAGGTAGTGTTACAATTAATGCAAATATTGGAACAGCGGATATGTTGAATTTATATACTGCATCTAATGCAGTAACGCCTCTGGTAAGTGTATTTACTGCTCCTTTTGAAATTACCACGCCAGTTGTAAGTACTACTACTACTTTTTACTTAGAAGCTGTTAATCGTAATCAAGCTTGTACTAGTGGTAAGCAAGCAGTAATAGTTACAGTCAATGAAACCCCAGGGCGTCCGGTAGCTTCTGATATTTCTCGATGCGATGCAGGTATAGTTACAATTACGGCTACTATGTCGTTTCCATTAGGAAATCAGATTCGGTTATATTCTCAGCCTACGGGTGGAAATATAATTACTTCAGACGAGGCTGCTCCCTATGAGCTTTCTTTGAATGTGAATACTACTGGCTTTTATTATTTGGAAAGTGTAAATACCTTAACGGGTTGTACTAGTAGTCGAGCGCCTGTACGCGTAAATATTATAGCTAGGCCGGGTTCTCCTTTTGCTACAACTGTTTCTCGTTGCGGCCCTGGAGTTGTTACTATTACCGCCATGATGACCCAGCCGGTAGGTAATCAGTTGATTCTGTATGATGCTCCTACAGGAGGGAATATTGTAAGTAAAGATATATCAGCGCCTTTTGAGGTAGTTACACCCGTACTGCACTCTAATACTATGTATTATTTGGCAAGTGCTACGGAAAATTGTGAAAGTCCTAGAACTTCGGTACTCGTACAAATTAATACAGTGCCTGCTCCTCCAATTGCAGGGGACATAACACGATGTGGAGCAGGAGCAGTAACTTTTTCAGCCTCAATGGGGTTGCCGCAGGGTCAAGTAATTTCCTTATATACACAGCCTGTAGGCGGGGGTCCGATTGCTACTGCTACTAATACACCTTATTTATTAACAGTACCCTTTGTTCCTGCAACTACTACTTATTACCTAGAGGCTGGCTTTTTAGGGAGCAATACTTGTACGAGTACTCGAGTACCGGTAGTAGCAAATATTTCAAATATATCTGCTCGCTTCTTTGTTCAAAATGATGGGCCAGTTTGCCCAGGTCAAACAGTGACTCTTAGGGCAAGTAATATTTCTGGAGCTAGCTACATTTGGAGTGGGCCGAATGGCTTTAGCGCAACAGGACCTATTGTAAGCAGAGTAATTCAAAATACTAGCCATGCAGGCCTATATTCTGTAGTAGCTGTAGTAAATGGATGTACTAGTGAGCAGGTAGTTACTAGTGTGGAACTCAAACCATCGCTTACAACACCGCAATTATTGATTAATGGAAATAACAATAACTTAGTGATTTGCGAAGGGCAAAGTATTTCTCTAACGGTTAGTAATGCAGGTATTTATCCACCAGGTACTACTTTCTTCTTTAGTGGACCCACGATAGCCCAAAGTAGAGAAGTTCCGCACTTAGGCTTTGCTAATATTAACAAAATGATGGAGGGTGAATATAGGGTGTATGTTATTGTCGAGGGCTGTACGAGTGCACTCTCTAATACTGTAAATTTGCGGGTGCAACAGAACCCACCTTCTCCATTTGCTACCAATAATGGTGTAAATTGCACAGGTAGCGGTGATTTAAGGTTGTTTGCTACTATAGTTTCTGATGCTGTTTTATATGAGTGGGAAGGTCCTGAAGGGTTCCGGGCTATGGGACAAAACGTAGTAATACCCGCCCAGCAAGTGCGTGCAGGCGTCTACTCTGTAACAGTTACTAATGCTCAAGGTTGTAAATCAACGCCTGCCACTACAACAGTAGTTGTGAATAATACTCCTTCGATTCCTGCAGCTCAGGTTTCCTCACCCATTTGTAGCGGTGAAACTCTAGTACTCTCTGTAGTACCACAAGTAGGAGTAACTTATGCATGGACAGGGCCTAATGGCTTCAACGTAGCAGGGAATGGACCCGTTTTCACAAGACTTAATATAACTCCCAGCGATGCGGGTACCTATCAATTAGTTGCTATATCGGGTATTTGTAGTTCGAGCGTAAGGAATTATGAAGTAGTAGTTGTAGATAAACCACGTGCTCCTGTGGTTGCAACGAATTCTCCTATTTGTGTAGGCTCTACCCTTCAACTAAGTATATTGAATTATCAAAATGGACTAACATATCGATTGTGGGGGCCTAATGGTTATTCAGCTACCTTTACCAGTAGTACTCTTAGCCGAAATAATTTGAAGTTAATTGATGGTGGTATTTACACTATTGAAGCTGTTGTATCTAATTGTACTTCAGGCACTTCTAACTTTTCGGTGGAAGTAATTCCTGCTCCTAGTACTCCCATTGCTGCTAATAACGGACCCAAGTGTAGCGGCGAGACTCTTAATTTATCCGTACTTAACCCTGTTGCAAATGCAACATACATGTGGAGCGGTCCTAATGGCTTTTCAGCCTTAGGGATTGTGGCTACAAGAGTAACGAGTAGTGCAACAGAGGGTGGAATTTATAGTGTGGTAGGGATCATAAATGGCTGCACTACTGAAGTAGTTACTACACGTGCAGTGGTTACACCGCGGCCAGAAACTCCGCAAGTTTTCAATGATGGTCCTAAATGTTTTGGAAGTGTTATAAATTTAACGGCAAATGCTGATCCACAGGCTCAGCTTTTCTGGAGCGGTCCTAATGGCTTTACAGCTCAGGGTCCTTTTGTGCGTAAGCTTATTGAAGCTGCTTCAGACCTGGGGGTATACAGTGTAATAGCTGTTATTGGAAATTGTACTTCTCAAGTGGGGGTAACTAACGTGCAGGCTTCTGCAAACCTAGCTGTACCTACCGTAACTAATAATGGACCTAAATGCACAGGTCAAAGTATTGATTTGGTGGCAGCAGGGGTAGCAGGCGCAAATTATATATGGAGAGGCCCTAATGGCTTTACGGCCTCTGGAGCTAATGTGCGGTTGAATAATGTTTCTCCTACGATGATTGGTCTTTATTCTGTTACGGCATATATTAATAATTGTAGCTCAGAGATAGCTACTACCTTTGTGCAAGTAAATCCGACGCCCGAAAGACCACAAATTTTTAGTAATCAAGTAAATTGCGCTGGGCAGAATTTAGTGCTAACAGCCGAGGGGGTAAGAGGAGCTACCTACATTTGGGCAGGTCCTAATGGGTTTGTTGCAACAGGAAGCAATGTAAATCGCTTGCTAACTTCTCATTTAGATGGAGGAGAATATAGCGTGATAGCAGTGGTAAATGGTTGTACTTCTGCGCCGGCTGTATTGTCAATTTCAGTAGGTACAGCCTCTAATCCTACCCCGCCTACTCTAATAAGTAATGCTCCAGTTTGTGTAGGGCAGACTTTGGTTCTAACTGCAAGTGGTTCTCCTTCGGCTGTTTACCAATGGGTAGGACCTAATGGATTTACAGCCACAGGCGCTACGATTACACGTGCAATTTCTTCTTTGTTGGAAGCAGGGGAATACAGAGTAGTGGTAAATGATGGTGCTTGCGGCTCTACAGCTGCTACTATTACTGTTGCAGTAGTAAGCCCACCTGCTACTCCTGTAATAGTAGGTAGGAATAGTTATTGTGTAGGAGAAACTATTAATTTAGCTGCAAGTACAAGTAGTACGTCTGCAAACTTGAATTACTTGTGGAGTGGGCCTAATGGATTTATTTCTACAGCGCAGCAGGTTACTATTACTAATGCAATGGTTAACCATGCAGGTGTTTATTCTCTAATTGCGCTAAATGGTAGTTGTAGTTCACGAGTAGCAACTATTAGCTTACAGGTAAATACTACGCCTACTCTTGATTTTGTTTCGAATAATGGTCCTGTGTGTGTAGGTTCTCAATTAATGTTATCTGCTGCTTCTACTCCAGGTGCTATATATTTCTGGACAGGACCCAATGGCTATACTTCTACGCAGCAAAACCCTGTAATTACTAATGTACAGCTAGGACAAGCAGGTGTTTATCAGGCATATGTTGTTGTAGGAAATTGTACTTCGGCAGTAGCTTCTACTAATGTGGTAGTGAATCGTGCTCCAGCTGCTCCAGTAGTTAATGTAAATTCGCCTGTTTGTGTAGGTAATCCTATTGAGCTTTTTGCTAATCCGGTGCCGGGTGCTACTTATAATTGGCAAGGGCCTAATGGATTTTTCTCTACGCAACAGAATCCTACTATTTCTAACGCTAATCTCCAGAATAGTGGTACTTATAGTTTATCTATTGTCTTAGGTGGTTGTACAAGTTCTACTACTACAGCTAGGGTAGTTGTCAATCCCTTACCTACGGCAAGTTTTGTAGAGGGTGGTTCTACAGTTTGTAGGGGCTCGAGTGCTAATATTGTGATACGCTTAACGGGTACAGGACCCTGGCAAATAAACTATACAGAGAATGGGGCTGCCCAAACGCCGCTATTTGTAGGTAATGCTGCTTCAGTAACGCCTTTTGATTATACACTTACTGTGACTCCTTCGAATAATATCAACTACGTACTCACGGAGGTAGTAGATGGAGTTGGTTGTCGAAACAGAATTAATAGTTCCTATCGTTTAGCAGTGAATACGTGTGATGGGCGTTGTCCTGCTCCTGTTGCTTTGCAGCCGCGGCAAATTACTGCCAATAGTGCTGTCCTAAATTGGGCAACTTCCTTGAATGCGGTTTGCTACATTATTCAATATGGTCCGCTTTCGGTAGACCCGGCCACTTGGAGTCAAAGTTTAGTGCCTCACCCTGCTACTTCGATTAACCTCACGAACTTGATGCCAGGAATGAACTATGGAGCGCGTATTCTTGCAAATTGTGGAGAGTGTTCTTTCAGAGGAACCGCTATTTCTGACCCCTCTTCTCTCATCACTTTTACTACTGCATTAGCTAAGCTAGAAGGTACCTCAAGAGGAAGTGTGGTTATTTATCCTAATCCTACTGAAAGCGGCGTATTTGTAGCATTGCGCAACTCATACTCTGAAAATGCTTACCTGGAGCTTTTCAGCGTAGGAGGACAGCTTCTTCAAAAGAGGCAGATTACTAGCCAGTCTGAAGAGTATATAGATATGGCTTCTTTACCGAGCGGCTTATATACTTTGAAAGTTACGCAAGGCCAAGAAGTATGGGTAGAAAAAATATTGAAACGCTAATGCTAAAGTAAATAATAACAATGAAAGAGCCTCCTAGTTTTTAGGGGGCTCTTCTCTTTTAAGTAAAACTGCTTTAAGTGCTTCGTCTCATATTTCGCAATATTTTAATCAAACCTAACGATGATATGAATATAAATTGTTATATTTTTTTTATTTTAGAAGATATTTGTGTATGATTATTTTTTGATATTGAATTCATTTAACACATTGAATAATGAGGTATATTATTTATACCGTTATTTTCACTTTGCTCGCTTTCCAAAAAACATGGGCGGTTCCTAATTCAGTTCCGAGAAAAGATCTTTGGATTTGTAATGGTAGAGTGTATGCTATGGCTAGGCAAGGAGATACAATATTTGTAGGTGGAGGTTTTGACCGAATAAGCTCTACTATTACAGGTGAATCTCTAAGTTGTCAAAATTTAGCAGCTTTTAGTGCTCGCACAGGGCGGCCTTATAATTGGTTCCCAAATGTAGATGACACGGTACGTTCACTAGCAGTAGGAAAGGGGCGTCTATTTATTGGAGGGGACTTTCTAGAGGTAAATAGAAGAGATCGTTTTCGGCTAGCTGCTTTTGATATTAGTACAGGAGCTTTATTAAATTGGGTTCCTGCTGCTAATCATGAGGTTTGGGCTCTGAGTATTTGGCAAGATACTTTATTTGTGGGGGGAAAATTTACTCAAATTAGTGGGAGTATAGCTCGCTACTTAGGAGTGGTTCAAATTTCTACTGGTCGAGTAAGGCCGTATGGTAATTTTTATCCTGATAATTTTGTGGTAGCATTGGCGGTACATAACGATAGGCTCTATATAGGGGGTAATTTTACAAAAATAGGGAGCCAGGAAAGAAAAAGATTAGCAGTAATTAACTTACGTAATAATCAGTTGAATCAAGAGTGGAACTTTACTATCGAAAACGGTATTCCTAGAGCCTTTGCTTTTAGTAGTGATAATAGTAGGGTATATATAGGAGGAGATTTTACGCAGTTTGGTCCCTTTCCTTGCAGTGGATTAATTGCGGTGAATACTATTACTTTTCAGCCTATTACATGGGTAGGGCAATCCTTTAATAATGTTCAAGTCTACTCTTTAGCCTTTGCTCAAGACCGCCTCATAGTAGGAGGGAAATTTAAGTCTATAGGCGAGGTTACCGTTCAAAATTTAGCGCTAATAGATACCGCCCTTTCAAGGAATAATGTTTATGGATGGAATCCAGCTCCTAATGAAGCTGTTTATGCTATCTTGCCTACCAATAATAAAGATCGATTTTTCATAGGAGGAGCTTTTAGCCGACTACGCACGGATGATGATCGTAGTGGAATAGCTGAGTTCAATGATTGTGATTTGCGAGCTACTATTGAGGTGCGTTCTGCGTGCCAAAATAGCACAGCTACTATTGCTGCCATACCCTTTGGGGGTACAGGCATTTATCAATACACATGGTTACCCAATTTAGGTCTTTCTAATCCGCAAGGTAGAATAACCAGTGTAAATAGAGAGGTAGGTAAATACGCTTATACCTTACTTTTACAAGATTCTCAGGGGTGTACTTTCGTGCATACTGATTCAGTAGAATTTTGGCCTTTACCACAAGTTCAAATTCCAAGTATACCAACCCTTTGTAGAAATCAATCTGTTCAGCTATCGATAGACGCAAGGGGGAGTGCTCCTTTTGGTTATCGCTGGGAACCTAGTTTAGAGCTGGATGATCCTACTCTGGCTTCTCCTAAAGTTACGCCTACTTCTAGTCGTACTTACACGGTATATGTAACGGATAGGAGAGGGTGTACTTCTACTGCCCAAGTTTCGATTAGGGTATATAGGGCTTTTGCTAGCGCAGGGAATAATACTTCTATCTGTGAAGGTGATACTTTGCGTTTGCAAGCAGCACCTGCGCAGTCTTATTTATGGCAGCCTTCTGTGGGTTTAAGTGACTCTAGAGCCCAAGCTCCGCTAGCTTTTCCACGAACCACTACTACCTATATTTTGCGTGCGAAAATAGGGGAGTGTGAGGATGTTGATTCGATTATTATTGCAGTTCGTCCCTCTCCTCTAATTCGAGTATTTTTCCCGCGTGATGTTTTTTGTGTAGGGCAATCGCAACAGATTGTAGGTCTAAATGAGCCAGATATTACCTATCGTTGGTTTCCTACTACGGGCCTTTCTAACCCCAGTTCTCCTACTACTCTCTTGAATATTATGCAAGCAGGGGAGTATCGCTATATTTTAAGAGCACAAAATAAAGAAGGGTGTAGCAGCCAAGAAGTTTACAATTTCACTGTTTTAGCAAATCCGGAGGTAAATTTAAGTGCAAATAGACTTACTATTTGCCGTGGAGATACAGTTTTTTTAAGAGCGCAGACCAATGCCCCTTTTTATCAATGGATTAGAGGAGAG
>JANWXU010000095.1 GCA_025057395.1 Bacteroidia bacterium
GCTTTACCTGCAGCGACTCTGTCCGAGAAATAGTTATTCGCAAAGTATTTATGCCCTTCCCCTTGGTAATAAAAGAAATGCAAAGTTTTCCTTTTTATTGGGAAATTTTTTGTTTTCCTGCAAGAAAATCTTTCCCGTGCCAGGGGGAATATTACTTACAAAATATTCGTAAAATTCTTTCTGCTATTTCATCTGTAAAAAATATAACTAATATAACTAACGTTTATTTAATGTACAGAGAAAACTCCAAACAAGAATGGCAAATTGAACGAAAAATAGATAGAAGCCTATTGTATGCCGATGGTGCTATTACAGTACCATTTGAAAGCTTCAAAAATGGACAATTTGCTTTATTCTTTTCTAACTAGAAATTTGCACTAATAAAAAAGTTGAAAAAATAAAATTAAATAAACACGCCTTTTACATTCATTTAAGAGCATTGTTAAAATTTTTTAATGGACAAAAGCTAAAAATTTTTAATTTTTTGTTTGCTTTTCCCCTACAAAGAATTGAAATTCATAGTTTTTTTCGCTATATTTAGTAACTAATAACTAAAAAGATAAATATTATAATTGATTGGTATGCGTCTAATAGAGGGAGAAATTCAAACTTTGAAAGGGAAAGTTTTAGATATGGCTGAGCTCGTTCTAAAGCAGCTTGATAAAGTAATCGAAGCAGTGGTGAGTTTGGATTATGATTTAGCAGAAAAGATTAGAAGGAAAGATAAAAAAGTAAATAAGTTTGATACCAAAATTGATAAAAGCTGCGAAAGAATTATTGCACTTTATCAGCCGGTAGCTAATGATTTGCGTTTTATTTTTTCTGTACTTAAAATTAATGCTTACTTAGAACAGATAGGAGATATTATCAATAGCATAGCACGCAAAATATTAGAAATTCGGGAACAATATGAAAGCAACTTGCTTGAAGAGTTAAAAATCCCCACTATGTTCGAACTAACAAAGCAAATTTTAAAAGATGCCCTCAGTGGCTTTTTTAATGGTAGTCAGGAAATAGCTAAGTCCGTCTTTCCCAAAGATGATGCAATTGATGATATCCATCGTCAAGTAAATACCCTTATCCTTGCAAAGCTACAGCAAAAGCCTGAGCGTGCCAATGAATATTTGCAACTTTTATTAATTGTTAAAAATCTTGAAAAAATAGCAGATTTTGCTGTTTGCATTGCAGAGGAAGCTCTTTTCCACATGGAGGGCGTATTTTACAAACACAGCAAACTCAAGTATGCCTACAAAGACCAAAGCATCGCCCAAGCGTAACCTGCTTTTGCTGCTCAGTCTTTACAAAATCTTGTTGATAAAAAAACAAACAATCTGCTAAATAATATATAAACGCTACTTTTAAGCTGATAAGCTAAGCCTAAAACACACTTACCCTACACAAAATAAAAATTACTGTTAGTAATTTTCTTCCCAACAAAACAAAACCGCCTATTTTAGGTTTAACATTTTAAGCTATATTACGTAAGTTCTATTAAAAGAGATTATCTATTTTTTTCCACCTGTAAAAAATGATTGCAAGATATATCGCTAGCCTTTTACTGTTGTGTTTTACAGTAAAAGGCTACATTTACAGTCAAGCTTCACGTACTTCACATAGCGAAAAGATTTATATTGTGCAGCTAAAGCCCAATAGTGGAGCAAATGAAAAAGATTGCCTTTTACCACAGTATGAAAACGCCCGTGTAGAATACTCCTTTTCTTCCCACGATACCCTATCTTTTTTGGAAATATTCGCTGAAAAAGAATTGCCTATCCTCGAAGCTGATTGTTTTTTCCCTAATCTAAAAATTATATTTAAAAACTATACCTATGTGCTTAGTACCTATTGTGGAGTAATTTACAAATTCAAAAACAATGCCCCTTACCAACCGTCTTCTCTTAAGTTAGCTAACGATTTCATTTTTACAGAGTCGCTCATTCAATATTTCAACAACATAGAAAAAAAATACTTCCCGAATAATTTTTCAGAATTTTATGAAACAATAAGCTCACATGTACCTTCAGCCTCTAATTTGTACGGTCATGGTATAGAAATTTTACCTAGCGGAAGAAAAAATCAAACTTCTTCTCCTAAAACAATAACTATTCAATCTTCTAGTTTAGATCAAAATAGTCCGCCTTCCCAGGCTTCAGCTGATACAAAACAAACTACTAATAATTTAATAGCAGCCGAAAACGAAAATGTTATTTCTTTTCCTCCTCGCTTAGTTTACTTACCGTTAATAAGCATTCCTTCATCCATGCCCCTCTTTAAAGAACAAATTGTAGTGCCCAACTCTTCGCCCCAAGTACTTCAACCTTCTTTTCAGCCCCATTTTACTTTTGAAGGCCCCATAATGCTTACTATTCAAGAAGGTAATTCTACCCAAAATGCTCCTATTCAACCTATTGCTCTAGTAGCTCTTCCTGCTCCCACCAACCCTTCTTCAGACGGAGTTCCTCTTACAAAAGAAATAGAAATAAATGCCGAAAATACTCCCCAAGAAAAACAAGAAAAAAACGTACCGCATTCAGCACTTACCTCTGAAAAAATGGAAGCTATTACCTCAGCTTCTATCCCTCTTCTAATTCAAGATTCTACACTTTCCAAACCTCCCTTATCCCTTTTAATTTTCGCTTCTACTATTACAAAATCATCTGCCCCTGAAGCTTATTTTACTAGTAATATTACTGCTACTCCTCCCTCTTTCATTCCTCCCCCTATACAGATTAAGTTTAATTTTCCAATAGCCTACCAAACACCTAGGGAAAAAGAAATACTAATTCAAAAACCCCAAGAGACTTCTCCTAAAGACATAGACATAACTATTCCTCCAAACCCAAGTACCAACACCCCCACGGCCCAGGGTAATTCTAAGGCTACCCCCAATTCCACAACACAGGGCAACCCTAATGCAACTTCCCCCCGCAATGAAACTACAAGAGGCACTAAGCCTCCCTCCCCTACCGAAGAAGACGACCTAGAGGCTGAGGAAGAAACAAAAATAAATGAAGATGCAGAAGAGGGGGAAGAGGAGGAAGAGGTGAATTTAGACGAAATAGAAAACGAAACAAACGAAGAAAATATGGAAGAACTAGATAAAGAACTAGAAGAAGATATGGAAGAAGAAATAGAAGAGGATGAAATGGAAGACGAAGACTTATAAAGTAAATTTATGTCATAATACACCCCAATTGGAAATCAGAGGAGCTAGCTAGTGTATCATTTTTCCCAAACTTTTTTTAATTTTGGATTAGTAAATTTTAATTGAAAAGAAAGTGTATGATGAATAGATATAATAATAATAAAGCCTTAAGTGTATTTTGGTTTCTCGTGATGAGCTTATTTTACTTTCCGGTCCAGGGGCAAGGAATCAAATTTGTAGAAGGAAGTTGGAACCAAGTTTTAGAACTGGCGCGTAGGGAAAATAAATTTATTTTTGTAGATGCTTACGCGGAGTGGTGTGGTCCTTGCAAGTGGATGGTGGCTAACACTTTCAAAGACCCTCAGGTGGGAGAATTTTTTAACAAAAATTTCATTTCTTATAAAATGGATATGGAAAAAGGCGAGGGTCCCGAATTTGCAAGGAAACACCAAGTACGTTTTTATCCTACCTATTTATTTTTTGACCCCGCTGGTAATCTTGTACATAGAAGTGGCGGAGCAAAAGAAGGTCCTAAGTTTATTGAAGATGCTAAAGATGCTCTAGACCCTAATAAGCAATTCTATGGTTATTACGTTCGAAATTACGTAAATAATAACCGTACCCCAGACTTTCTCTACAATTTCGCTTTCGCTATTAAAAAAGCAGGAGAAGAACCAGGACCTATCGTGGAAGAATACCTTAAAACACAAACTGAAAGCGATCTTTTTTCCTTAAAAAACTGGGAATTTATTACCAATATGGTCAATAGCTCTAATAATCCCACCTTTGAATTTGTTCTCAAAAATTTATCCAAGTACTATCAAAAATACGACCCAGTAAAAGTAGACGATTATATTAGTAAAGTATTTAATGCTGAAGCTACAGCTGCTGCCCAAAAAAACGAGCGTGCTAAAATTGCTGAAATTCGCAATAAAATTCTTGAACTTGAACCCAAAAGTATGCAAAAGATGCTCGCTCAAATTGATTACACTTTCAATACTTACTTAGGAGGAATCGACCAATTTTATACGGCAGCGCTCAATTATGCGCCCTATATTCAAAATAATGCTGAAGAGCTTATGAATGCAGCTTGGGGCGTAATGCAAAGATTTGAGGATAAAGAAAAATTGGAAAAGGCACTTGAGTGGTCTAAAAGAGCTATAGAACTAGATCCCTACAACGCTACTATCCACTATGTGCACGCTTACGTACAATTTAAGCAGCAGAAATATAAAGAAGCCAAAGAGACAATGGATTATTGCTTACGCCTTACAAAGCAAAAGACCGCAAATATTCCTACTGAGTACACAGAACTCATGAATAAAATTCAAGAAAAGCTAAAATAACATTCTTTATTCTTTGCTGTATTCTTATTTACTTTATGCATGGTTTGTGTGCAAAAAACTATTAGGTCAATTGGTACATTCAATTATTTGCATTTACTTTGAAGTACCTTTTTATAGAAGTTTATAGAAGCGAGCCATGAACTTTACCGTTTCTTCAAGTGAACTCCAAAGACATTTAAACCTTTTAACAGGGGTTCTTCCTGCTAAAGCTGCCCTACCTATCATTCAAAACATCCACTTCCAAATTGTAGAGGGCAGATTACAACTAACAGCTACAGACCTGGAAAATGCAGTACAAACTACTCTTTCGGTGGTAGTAGAGGAAGAAGGTAACTTTAATATTGCCTTGCCTGCAAAAATTTTACTTGATACCCTGAAAGCATTACCTGAGCAGCCGCTAACTTTTTTTTTCGATAGTGAAAAATTTGCCGTTAAAATTAAAACAGATAATGGTTCTTACCGCATAAGTGGCTACGATGGTACAGACTTTCCTACCATGCCTACCGACACAGAGACAAATTCTATTCGCATAGCTCTTCCTATACTTACTAAAGCCATTCATAAAACTATTTTTGCCGTCTCCAATGACGAGCTAAAAACAGCAATGACAGGTGTATTTTTTAACTTCAAGCCCGATGGTACTACCTTTGTAGCTACCGACGCGCACCGTTTGGTTCGGTATCGAAGATATGATATTACTACTCCCGAAGACCTTAGCTTTATTTTACCTCAAAAAGCCCTCAAACTTCTCCTCAATGCTGCTAATAATACCATCGAAGATACCGTTCGCCTTGATTATAACGCTAGAAGTGCATTTTTCCGCGTAGGCACAACTACTATTGCATGCCGCCTTATCGATGCCAAATTTCCAGAATACGAAAATGTTATTCCTAAAAGTAGCTCTAATAAAGTAATTATTCCTAAGAAAGACCTGCTCGCCACTATGAAGCGAGTACATATTTATTCTAACAAAACCACCCACCTAGGACGCTTTAAGTTTAATGGCAATCGGCTTGAAGTTAATGCAGAAGATACCGACTTTGCGAATCAAGCAAATGAAAATCTCACTTGCCGCTATGAGGGCCAGGAGTTAGAAATTGGATTTAATGTTTCGCTAATGATGGAACTTATCGGTAATGCCGAAACTGAGGAGGTAATTATTGAACTAGAAAACCCTTCTCGCGCTGCTATTATTTTACCTAGTGACCAAGATAGCAGCGAAAATATGCTTATGCTTTTGATGCCTATTATGCTAAGCAATAATTATTGATACTACAAAATCTATTCTTTTTACACTTTTCTACGCCCGCCACCTTGCGGGCTTTTTTTATTTTAGCCTAGTAATGCTTGTTTTTATATTCTAAATAAAGGTAATAATTCAACAAAGCATTGGCATTACGCATTAATCGAGGCGCCTCTTCTAATTCCACTACTTGCGTTATAATATATTCATTTTCAATACTTTCGCCTCGCCGCTGTTTAGCTAAGCTCCAAATTTCAGAACTTTCTAAAACTAACTCACAACAAAAAAAATATCCCCCTTCGTCTAGAAGCCCTGGTGAAGTATAATAAGGTTCCGCATTAAGTAAGATTAATTGCTCGCGATCAATCTCTAGTCCCGTTTCTTCCCTAAGCTCCTGCAAAGCTACAGTATAAATATCCTGCTGGTTATCGCACATGCCACAAGGATGTTCAAAAAAGACCTCACCGTTCCCAATTCTCCTTTGACAAACTAACAGTAGATATCTCTTGCTTGTCGCTTTTTCTGTTAAACAAGTAAGTACCGAAACAAAATTTCCCCTTAAAACTAAATAGCCTGGTAAAAAACGATTGAGTTCCTTATCCCAAACTTTTGTATCTAAAAACGAGAACAAAACCTCCCCATTTTTTTTGCGAACGGTTGCTAATTCTTGATACTTTCTTAATTCTAAACCTGCTTTTTGAAGCCGCATCAACCAAGACTTAAATTTCAATGAATTTTCTAAGTTTTCCATCGTTTTGTTTTTTATTACGTAGTCCCAATAACTCTTTAGAAGTAAAACTTCCAGGTAAAGTTTTTCCTTTGATTCTTATAAAAACCTAACTAAGAAACCACTAATTTTGTAAATTAATTGTTTAGCTACTAAAAACAAACATTCCTTATCAAAATAAGGCGTGCATTTTTATGGAACATATTCGCAATTTTTGCATTATCGCCCACATCGACCACGGAAAAAGCACTTTAGCAGACCGCCTGCTAGAAAAAACACAGACTATCGAGCAAAGAAAGATGATGGATCAGGTGCTAGATGACATGGACCTAGAAAGAGAAAAAGGAATCACTATTAAAAGCCACGCTATTCAAATGTATTATACTTGCAATAACCGGCAATATACTCTTAACTTAATAGATACACCCGGACATGTAGACTTTTCCTACGAAGTTTCTCGTGCAATTGCTGCTTGCGAAGGTGCTTTGCTAGTAGTAGATGCCGCCCAAGGAACTCAAGCTCAAACTATTGCTAATCTTTACTTGGCTCTGGAGCATGATCTTACTATTATTCCCGTACTTAATAAAATTGACCTGCCAGCTGCTAATGTAGAAGAAGTAAGCGAAGAAGTGTGTCAACTTCTAGGTTGTAACAAAGAAGAAATTATTTTAGCAAGTGCTAAAGAAGGAATTGGTATTGACGAAATCTTAAATGCGGTAGTAGATAGAATTCCTCCACCTAAAGGAGATCCTAATGCTCCTCTTAAAGCCCTTATTTTCGATTCAATGTATAATTCTTTCCGAGGAACTATTACCTACTTTCGCATTTTTGACGGTAGCATTAAAACCAAAGATAAACTAAAATTCATGGCAACTAACGCTTATTATGAGGCAGATGAAGTGGGTATTTTAAGACTCAATAAAGAACCTCGTCCTGAAATTCAATGTGGAGATGTAGGCTATCTCATAACAGGTATCAAGGAAGTAAAAGACGTTAAAGTAGGAGATACTATTACCTCTGCAGAAAATCCTGCCCAAGAACCCATTAAAGGGTTCCGCGAAGTAAAGCCCATGGTTTTTGCTGGAATGTACCCTGTAGATACTTCAGAATTCGAAGATTTGCGCACTTCTCTTGAAAAATTGCAACTCAACGATGCAGCTCTCGTATTTGAGCCAGAAACTTCCGCCGCCTTAGGCTTTGGCTTTCGAGTAGGATTTCTAGGAATGTTACACATGGAAATTGTGCAAGAAAGGCTAGAACGAGAATTTAACATGACAGTCATCACTACTGTTCCCAACGTTCAATATATTGCCCACCTTACTAATAAAACCCAAAAAACAATCAATAGCCCTGCAGATTTACCCGAACCTGCCAAGCTAGAAAAACTTGAAGAACCTTATATTAAAGCCCAAATCATTACTAAATCTGAATATATTGGTGCTATCCTTAATCTTTGTATCGACAAAAGGGGCATCTTTAAGTCCCAAAATTATCTTACTCCCGAAAGAGTAGAATTAATTTTTGAAATGCCTCTTTCTGAAGTAGTATTTGATTTTTATGATAAGCTTAAAAGTGTATCCCGTGGCTACGCCTCCCTAGACTATGAACTCATTGGATTTAGGGAATCCGACCTGGTAAAAATGGACATTCTTATTAATGGTGACCCCGTAGACTCTTTAAGTGCAATTATTCATCGAAGTAAGGCTTATGATTGGGGTAAAAAACTTTGTTCGAAACTAAAAGAGCTTATTCCACGACAACAGTTTGAAATTCCTATTCAAGCAGCTATCGGCTCTCGGGTCATTGCAAGGGAGACCATAAAAGCTTTGCGAAAAGACGTTACAGCTAAGTGCTATGGAGGAGATATTACTCGAAAGCGTAAGTTACTTGAAAAACAAAAAGAAGGCAAAAAAAGAATGCGCCAAGTGGGTAGTGTAGAAATCCCACAATCAGCATTTATGGCTGTACTCAAATTAGACCAGTAAATAGACCAGTAAAAACACTTTCACACGTGACTTTTATTATGTACCTAGGATTATTAATTTTGCATTTATCTTGGTAGCTTATAAACTATAAATTGAATGCCATACCTATTTACTTCTGAATCAGTTTCCGAAGGACACCCTGATAAAATTGCCGACCAAATTTCAGATGCGATTTTAGACGCAATGCTTGCTCAAGACCCTAATTCTAGGGTGGCATGCGAAACACTTGTAACTAGTGGCCTAGTGGTAGTAGCAGGCGAGGTAAAAACAAATGCTTATGTAGAAATTCCCGACATCGTAAGGCAAACTATCGAATCAATTGGCTATACCAAAAGTGAATATCATTTTGATGCAAAGTCTTGTGGAATTTTAGTTGCCCTACACCAACAGTCTCAAGATATTGCAAGAGGTGTAGACCAGGGCGAAAACAAACCACTAGGGGCTGGAGACCAAGGGATGATGTTTGGTTATGCAACTAAAGAGACAGTACCTGAATATATGCCTCTTTCATTGGTCCTTTCCCACCGCCTTATGAGGGAGCTAGCTAAAATTCGCAAAACAGAAACTGCCCTAATGCCCTACCTGCGCCCCGATTCTAAGTCTCAGGTAACCATAGAATATAACGACGATGGAAGCCCCTTACGAGTACACACCGTAGTAGTATCTACGCAACACGATGAATTTGCTAGTGAAGAAAAAATGCAAAAAAAAATTTATGAAGATATTGTCAATATTTTAATTCCGCGAGTTATTCCCGCAGATTTATTAGATAGTAAAACTATTTACCATGTGAATCCTACCGGTAAATTTGTAATTGGCGGTCCTGATGGGGATGCTGGCTTAACAGGAAGAAAAATTATTGTCGATACCTACGGAGGCAGAGGAGCCCACGGTGGCGGAGCTTTCTCGGGCAAAGATTCCTCCAAAGTAGATAGAAGCGCCGCTTACGCTGCAAGGTACATTGCTAAAAACCTAGTACATGCTGGCGTGGCTGAAGAAGTACTAATTCAAGTATCTTATGCTATCGGAATTCCACAACCCATTTCGATTCACGTTAAAACTTTTGGCACAGCCAAAGAAGGAATCAGCGATAGCATGATAGCTAGCAAAATTCGCGAAATTTTTGACTTAAGCCCCAAAGGAATTATTGAGCGCTTTCAGCTACAAAACCCTATTTACCGCCCCACTGCTACCTATGGTCATTTCGGTAGAGAAGCCGTTCGTCAAAGTATTACTACTAACTATATCTCTATTCAAAACGATGGCGAAAAAACTATTGAAACTAAAGTAAAAGGACAAAAAGAAGTTTTGTTTTTTCCTTGGGAAGCATTAGATTGCACCCAAGAAATTAAAAGTGCATTTGGCTTGTAACCATAACCCTTCTGTATATAAAGAACCGAGCCTTCTTATTTTATAGGCTCGGTTTTATATTTTGGGTTAGTTCAACCATGAATATAAGTAGGTAGGATCTTCAATGCTTACTGCCTCCTGCGTTAAGTGTAGTGGACGAAAGGTATCTACCATTACTGCAAGCTCCTTAGTTTCTTTAGCACCAATACTGCGCTCAATAGCGCCCGGATGGGGCCCATGAGCCAAACCAATAGGGTGCAAAGTAATCTGTCCTTTTTGAATATTATTACGGCTCATAAAATCACCATCTACGTAATATAGTACCTCATCAGAATCAATATTGCTATGAGCATAGGGCGCTGGTATCGCTAGCGGATGATAATCATAAAGGCGCGGACAAAAGGAACAAACCACAAAATTACGCGCCTCATAAGTCTGGTGCACAGGAGGCGGTTGATGCAACCTACCCGTAATAGGCTCAAAATTATGGATAGAAAAAATGTAAGGATAAAAATATCCATCCCATCCCACTAGATCAAAAGGATGATTAGCATATATTACAGGAATAATCTGATGCTCTTTTTTGACTCTAATTTCAAACTCTCCCTCTTCACTATGAGTTTCTAAATCTTGTGGTTTTTGAATGTCCCTTTCATAAATAGGCGAATGCTCTTCAAACTGCCCGAAACGATTTAAATACTTTTTTGGAAAATAAATTGGACTAAAAGATTCTATAATTAACAAGCGGTTTTGTGGAGTATCAAAAAATATTTGGTAAACTACACCTCTTGGAATATGAATATAATCGCCGTACTTAAATGGCAAGCTACCAAAAGCTGTTTTCACCACTCCACTACCCTGATGCACAAAAATGAGTTCGTCGGCCATTGCATTCTTAAAAAAATAATCTGTAGTAGATTGTTGCGGCGCTGCTAAACTAAGTTGCACATCTTGATTACATAGAATCACTTTCCGACTTTCTACGTAGTCTGATACCGGCAGAATATCAAAGCCTCGAAAGCTCCTATGAATTGTGTTATTTACCACTGCTACTTTCGGAGCTATATCTACTGCCGTTCCAATTTTACGTATACGCGTTGGAGGATAAACATGGTAAACCAAAGAGTAAAGACTTGAAAAACCTTCGGTACTTACTAACTCTTCGTAATACAGACCTCCTTGAGTATTACGAAATACAGTATGTCTTTTAGGGGGAAGATTTCCTAGAGAGTAATAGAAAGGCATATATCTTCAACATTTATATTGTTTAATCAAGAAATATATTTATAAATATAAAGCATATTTGGGTTATTAAACAAATATGCCTTATCTTAAAAGATACACAAATTTAGAAATAGACTCTCTATTGTGTTATTTGTTTCTGATTATAACAACTTAAACATAGGGGCATGTAATTCTCTTTACCCGAAAGCATTCGTTGTTTATTTTGAGTTTTACGGAAAGAACGAGAAGCGGGCTTACCACAAATAGTACACTCCGCTTGCAATTTAGTAACTGTCGTAGCAAAAGCCATCAAGGTAGCTATGCCATAAAAAGGGATACTCTGATAGTCTAGGTCCAAACCACTAACATACACTTTTTTCCCTCTTCGAACTAGTTCGGTACATACCTTGACTATCTCTTCATCAAAAAACTGCGCTTCATCAAAGGCGTATACTTCAAATTGCTCTAGATCTACCTCCCGAACACTACTTATTTGCCGGCAAGGTATGCGCAAATTATTATATCGCGATTCTATATAAGAGTTATTACTATACACGCCTACCTTAGAATGATTCTGGTATTTTTCAATTAAACTAATCAGGTGTAGCGATTTACCTGATGCCATGCAACCAGAAATAACATGCAATTCCCCTGTTGCTAAAGCACTAAAAGCCATATAGCAAATATTTAGAGGTAAAAATATTACCCCTAGCTTTCTTCTAAAAACAAGACCGTTAAATTTTATCTACAACTTCTTGAAAAATAAAGAAAACTTTTAATAAATCACCTTTTTCTTTAATGTTATAGCGCTATGTAGAGTCAAAAGGTGAATGTAAAAGCTCTACCTCTCCAAAAAGTTATAGAGTTCTCTTTCTTGTATTATAGTAGGATATTGGATATTAATTATAGGAATAGGAATTATATGAGCCTGGACCGTTATTGCGCTAAAAGCGCATCTACCTCGGAGTAAGATAGAAAATCATTACGCTACCCCTAAGTAAAATAATTAGAGGATACCAGAATAGTCTATCTCGTAGCTTTATATCAAGAAAAAGAAAATGGAGATTAACTTAATACTACAGTAGAAAAACAAACACTTGATAGTCATAATGACAGGGCAGGCTACCCCAACAAGTTCTAATAATTTTGCTCCCCTACCCAGTGTCACATCTAAATATCTACCGTTTAATTTCTTCATAATAGACTTTATCCCTCACAATCACCACTACCCCCAAATGCAACATCCGCCTACTCTGCAAAAAACTATCCCTACCATAATATCCCAAAAGCCGCTCCTTCGCTCGATTTATCGTCTCCCCCACTAGACCCTCCTGCTCCCTCTTCAAATACTTCGCTTCCCACGCAAACTCATGATGTACGCCCCGAGCCGAAGGCCGCATCAATAACTCAATATCCAAATACCCCCTACCCCACTTCCCGCTCGCTTCGTATATCTATATATTCGAGAGAAACGTAGTTTTCGCCGTTTTTTTCTAAAAGCTCAATACAAGGCGTCTTATCGATAAAAACGTACGATTGCGCAGCAATTTTAGTAAAATTGCTTACGCCGTAGGGCAAAAGCGCAGGAGCTTGCATGGAACATGGAAAAAGAAAATTACAAAAGTAAGACTTATTTCAGAAATATCGTCAGTTTGCTCTTTGAGCCTTTTTCAAAGAAAAGTAGTTTTAAGCATAGTCCCTAAGTTTCTACTTAGTAGACTACAAAAATTGGATTATAAACATATTTATGCTTTTATCTCTCTAATCTAATTTGCGTTTTAGTAAAGCAAAGCGCTATGATTATTTTTTACGGTATTACCAAGCGAATTCGAAATAGCATGTAGCTTCCTGCGCCCTTACAGCCCCGGCGCGCTGCAACCCAATAGGTTCCATCCGAGTTAGCGCAAAGGAACTTAAAGGGAGAATACACCACTTCATCTGCTAAAAGTTTGCCTTTCTCATCGTAAACTTGTAAGCCATAATTCTTCATATATTGCCCTTCGATAAAAGGCGGTTGAAAATAAGGGCTAACCGTTGGAAATTCGTACCAACGGAATAAAAACTTTTGATAAGAATCCCAAAATAAAGTTTGATAGCGAGCGGAAAAACGTTCTAATTGACTTAAAGAATAAATAAGGCATTGATTTTCAATAGATTTTCGATAAAAAGGTCTTTTTTCGATTTGCTCAACCAAATTCTTAGGAACGGCGCAGGGCAGTACGTTTTCTTTAATGTGTTTTCCCTTTTCACCAAAGGTGCAAAGCTGATTCCCGGCTGTATCGGTTACGGTAATTTGCGGTTCGCTTGCAAAACCTATGTAAAGTTTAGCGGCAACTTCGTCGATAGCTAGATGGGTGTGATAAAGATAATAAGCGTAACTATGTTTTAAGAAATCGAAAAGAGACCGTTGGAAAATTCGAGCCTTACGCCCTAGAAACCGACAACTATTTTTTACTCGAGGAGAAGTACAAGGATTGGACAATACACGATAGCATGCTAGAGTATAATTTGAAGCGGCATAATATTCCTTCTCAAAATTGAAGGGCGCAAGTTTATCAGAATTACGCTTTTCAAAGCGCGGTCTTGCCCTTACTACAGGCTTATACACATAAGTTCCTAGTAGCGCAGAATAAAAACTTGCTCTGGGTTCAGCCGTATACCAAGCTTTTCCTTTTCGAGGAGCTTGGAAATACCCATTTTCAAGCAAAACCCCGTTGCGGCTCCAAAGCGCATATCCTAAATCGTTTTCGGTATAAATCCAGTTGGGAGTAACCTTGAAATAAACAGGAATTCCCTTTTGGGACAAGTTACAGTTGCCTATGTAATAAAAATTGTTAGGAGGGAAAAAATCAGAAATCGGCATAGGCAAAAACATGCTATCCGCAACTGTTTTCCGTACTAGAGAATAAAAGTATAAAGTAGCGCTATTAGCAAGCAAGTAGAAAACAGCAGTATCACCGCTAAATTGCAAATGACTTGGCGGCTTGTTATTAGGACAAGGTAGTTCTATGGAATCGAGCGTTGTTATAATAATGCTTCTTTCCTCTCCTGCTTGCGCCTTTAAGCCTAAACAATAACAAAAAAGCAGGGCATATAGAATCGGTTGTTTTACCATATTCTTTATTCTTTTTACTAACAAGAAAGGGGTAAAACTACCCCTTTGCTATCTTTTGTTATTAGAAAACTGAAGCATAAACTTGAGGACAATTCGTTTGAGGGCATAAACTATCATCGCAGGGATTTGCAAGGATATATCGTCCACACTCTGCTCCCATTACATCGAAAGAACCACACCTTGGCGGACAGGTTGTGTCACAAATGCAGGCGCCACCAATTTTTTTATATGTTGAATATAAGCGCCTATCTTCGAGTAAGTTATCTAGTAATACAATTTCCCAAACTGGCTCATGTAACATTATATTTTCTTCGAGAAATATTTTGTGAATTCTATTATCACGCTCATTTTGAAAGTAGTACGGGAATTTATTTTGAAAGTTTGGGAATAATACGCCAATTGTAACGAAATTAGGAGTCTTTCCATCCCAGTTTAAGTTCATGGGGGAATCTGCCCTATATGCGGGGTTTAGATAAGGAAAATATATAGCAGGATAAAAAGTTACACGAGCATCTCCAAGTAGTTTAAATTCCTGATAAACATTAAGAAATCGATTGATGAGATTAGAGCTTATTCCATTTCTTACCAATACGCCTACCATCTCTGCCTTTAAGTCTAACCCCAGGGAGTCGCAAACCTTAGAAAGCCGTTTTATAGATATATGATAACGTTCAACTACTTTTGTCGAAGAAGCGGTATTTTGAGTAAGTTGTTGTATTATGTCTTTTAGCAAAGAATTATTGATTAATCCTGCAAGTCCTATTGCTACTAAATCTAGGTATGATAAAATACGACTTCGATTTGCCATTACTAGAGCAGCTATTTTTTCATCTACTTCAGAAGTTGCATACATATAGGGTGCAGGGTCGATATTCACACGGTAGCTTGCCACTGCAGTGCAACCATTTGAGTCGGTGGCAATTACCGTATAAGTTTTATTCGTTCTTACCCAAATGGAATCGCTAGTTGCGCCTACCGACCAACTGTAAACGGCAAAGCCCGGCGTCGCCTTGAGCGAAAGCGTGCAAGGATTAATCGCCCTTGCCCTTATCTCCAATTCCGGGGCTTGCCCTAAAGTCGAAAATCGCTTCTCCAGAAAATCGCGAGAAGGAAAACCCCATGCGCAGCCGCTTCGAATCTGAACCTCATATTCGCTGCATGGACTTAAGCCCGTTAGCTCATGCGCCAAAGCTGCTACGCGGTCAACTTCCCACCGCCGTGCGCCTACCTTCCTATACGCAACAAAATAA
>JANWXU010000096.1 GCA_025057395.1 Bacteroidia bacterium
GTGGGTTCCCATCGCACCTGCTGATAGTATTCGGGCAGAGGGAATTATTCGTGCTGCTTGGAGAGCAATGATTGATGGAAAAGATTGCGTACGCTTTTTTAGAGATAATGCCTTGAATAAGGGTAATACTTATAAAATTGATGAAAAGAAGATTGTAGTCGCTGGTTCACAAGCGGGGGGATATATACCTGTGCATATGGCTTATTTTGACAAACCTAGTGAGCTCCGCTTGAGCAAGCTGGTACGTCCTGTTTCTAAAGTTCCTTTTATTAATACCGCAGATTCCACTTTAGGTGATTTTAATAGTGGGTCTAATACTAATGTACCCGCTAACTTTGCTTTGGGTATTACGCTAGGGGGAGCGGTAGGAGATACTAGCTTTATTGAAGGGGGAGAAATACCAATGATTTCTATGCACGGTACTGCAGATGATGTTACCCCTTACGGAACAGCAGTAGTTACCCCTAGAGCTACCGGCTTACCGATTATTGAAGTAAGTGGCGGACGTGACATGCTTGCCCGTGCTGCACGTCTGGGTAATCAAAACAGTCTTAAAAATTTAGATAACACTCGCTTACCTAACGGTGATAAAGGGTTTTTTGAACAGGGGCAAAACTTAGTTTCACGAGAAGTACCGGGCTTATATTCATTTTTGCGCGCAGGTTTTCAACCTTTTGGTTGGTATGCTACGGTAACTACCAACCCACAAACAGGCGCTACCGCACCCAACCCTAATCGTGCAGCCGATAGCGTTAAAGCTGCTGCCTACTTAGACACCGTAATCTGGTTCACTACTCGTAGAATGGTAAAAATATTGAAACTAGATCCTCCTACTAGTGTGGATAAGGCTACGCTCAGTTCCTCATTTACTGTTTATCCTAACCCTACTACGAATAAAATCACTATCGAAAGCGGAGAACAAAATATTTACCTTTATGGCGCTGAACTTTATGATTACCAAGGTAGAGTACTGCGTATTTTTGACATAAAAGGAACCAAAGCTGAACTAGACCTTAGTACATTTGCACCGGGCAATTATTTTATTCATCTTTTTACTAATAAAGGGGATTTATCTAAACCTATTACTATCACTCACTAAAATAGTCAACACAAAAAAGGGGCTCTAGCCCCTTTTTTGTGTTTATTTATCTTTACTGATAGATTTTTCTAGAAAAGAAAAATCTATATTTTTTAAGTACCGAGTAATGGGATAGCGATTATGTTGTTTTTCGTAGTAAGGGGAGTGGTAATAAATAAAATCAAGTTGTGCGCGAGCATTTTTGCTAAATTCAATATTTTGAATTCTCTTCTTTTCAAATGCTAATTTTAACTCAGGTATTACTTGCAATAAGCTATCTGCAACCTCCTCAAAAATATAATCTGAGTAATATTCTTTCTGTTGCAAAATGCTATCAAAAAAATTCCAGCAAAAAAATGAGTCTTCTCCTTGCGGTTCTAATGTTTCAATAATATACCTATTTCTAGGCTGGTCTGTGATTATAACATAATCTCCTGCAAAATACTGAATATGTTGAATCTCTTTTCGTACTTTCACTTCATAGTGTAAGTAGTGATGTTCATAGGGTTTAGAAAGAGTTTTGTAATCTTCAATGTAATACACCTCCACTTCTAAAACAGTATCCTGCCTTAGTCGATGTAGCACTACTTGGTTCAATTTTAATAATTCTATCACTCTATACCAAGCTTGTGGAATGATATAGGCAAGTGGTTTTTTTATAAGTAGGGTAGGGGAATACTCATCGTAAAAAGCAATTTCTTTTTCGTAAGGTTCGTTATGGTTATAGTACAAGCGCAGGAGTTGAGTTATTTTACTAGGCTTTCGTTCAACAGCGTAGCCCTTAAATAATATTTTGTTTACTTTTAGAGTATCTAGGTTCCAAGATAAGGCAAAATCTTCCTGCACTACTACTTGTTGCTTAGATTCTTGCCTTAACTTTGCTATTGTCGGAGCATTGCGGTTTAATATACGGGCTAAGCAATGCATCAAAGTATAAGTAGCCATAACCCTATTCTTAAAGGGCTTTAACATATGGGCTTCAGGTACAAAGCCAAAGCAATGAAATAAAGCTGCGTACCCTGTAGAATAGCGCGGCGTATCCCAAAACTCTATAATTCCGCTTTCTGGAGTTTCACCCTTAGTATATACATAAGGACATATAGCATATCCTGCACTATCCATAGCATTATAGATTTGGGGTAATAATTCTTTTTTCAAGTAATTCCCCATTTTTAACCCTAATTTATTATGCTGAGTAGCCAAAAGGGTCATTGTGTATTGATAGTCTGCACCATTAGTAGTATGGTTATCAGCCAAAAAATCGGGGTCCCATTCTTGAAAGATTTGTATAAAAGTGCGAGCATTTCGAGAATCACATTTGATAAAATCACGATTAAGGTC
The DNA here is from genome assembly GCA_025057395.1 of Bacteroidia bacterium. Classification (GTDB taxonomy): domain Bacteria; phylum Bacteroidota; class Bacteroidia; order J057; family JANWXU01; genus JANWXU01. The sequence goes on from JANWXU010000096.1 coordinate 2,420, forward strand.
TAGATTTTGCCCATTCCCACGAAAACCATAAGCAATAGGACCATTTTGGTTAGCTCTGCTACAACAGCCTCGATTAAGAGCCCCCTCTATATTATAAATAGGAATAATTAGAATAACTATCTCAGAAAGCATTTTACGCAACTGGGGCTGCATAGCCCAGTCTCTTGCAAAGAGCATGCTTGCATCCACCCCATCAGGTTCCCCCGGATGAATAGCATTGTTAATTAAAAAAATACGCTTATTTTTCTTCTTAGCCTCCGAAGCTAAAAAAATAGAATTTTGAGATAAAATTACTAAATGTAAAGGCTTACCTGCGTCCGTAGCCCCATAGCTATTAATCCTTACATATTTAGGATATTTTCGAGCTAGGGCTGAATAAAATTCAATTGTTTCTTGGTAGGTAGCAGTTTCTCGCCCTTTACTTCTTTCAAAGGGAGTAATAAAATTTTGCGCAATTAGCAGTTTACTTATTCCTGCTACCCCCCAAAATACAAGTGAAGCTAAATAATAGATAAACATTTTTTCGTGTTTTACCATGAGAAATAAACTACTTTTCACAAAAAATTATTTAATCCATATTTCCACAATTGTGCAGAAACAGAGTGATAAGATTTTTACTATTCTTTAAAATTCATTTTATTTAGCTATGGATTACTTCAATATTGCTCTTAAGGATTAGTAATTATAAACTTTTTTGCAGTATTTGATTTCCTCAAGCTTTTTGAGATTTGCCTTTATATGAAATTAACAGCTTTAGAAATCTACGGATTTAAAAGTTTTGCCGAGCGCACCAAATTTACCTTTGATAGCGGCATTACAGGCATTGTAGGACCCAATGGATGCGGAAAGTCTAATATTATTGATTCTATTCGCTGGGTATTGGGTGAGCAAAAAACTAAAAATCTCCGGTCCGAAAAAATGGAAAATGTAATTTTTAATGGAACAGATAAGCGCAAAAAAGCAAATTTTGCTGAAGTTTCTATCACTTTCGAAAATACAAAAAATATTTTGCCCACTGAATATACTACCGTAACTATTACTCGAAGGCTTTATCGCGACGGCGAAAGCGAATATTTGATTAACAACGTGGCTTGCCGCCTGAAAGACATTAATAATCTATTTTTAGATACCGGTATAGGTCCTGATTCATATGCTATTATCGAACTATCGATGATCGATAGTATTCTAAATGATAAAAATAACTCGCGACGCAATTTATTTGAAGAAGCTGCGGGTATTTCTCGCTATAAAATTCGAAAAAAAGAAACATTACAGCGCCTGGAAGAAACTGATGGTACTATGCAAAGAATAGGCGACCTGCTTTTTGAAATTGAAAAAAATATGCGGTCTCTAGAAAAGCAAGCCAAGCGAGCGGAACAATTTTTAGAACTCAAGGAACAATACCGAACTCTAAGCCTACAGGTCACCTTTCTAAAAGTAGAGCAGTTTCAAAAAGAACTACAGAAAATGGAAAAGCAGCAACTTGAGATTCGGGAGCAATTCGCTGCTATTAATACTCGAACAGCTAAGCATGAAGCTAGAATTGCTGAATTACAAAAAGATCAGCTAAGTCTAGAAAATGAACTTTCTACCAATCAAAAGAGCTTAAATCAATTGATTTTAGAAATCAAAAAATTAGAAAATGAAAAAGACCTGCGCATTCAAAAAATTGAATATTTAAAACAACATCAACAACAGCTTGAAGAAGAATTGAATAACAGCACCAAGGAAATAACTACTATCCAAACTACACTTGAAAAACTAGAACAAGAAATTGATATCGCAAATGAACAATATGACAAACAAGAATTCTTACTTGCCGAATTAGAAGAAGAACTCCAAGAATTACAACAAGCAGTTCGAAACCGCCAATTAATTGTCGAAGAGAATAGCACTCTGCTCAAAAGTAGAGAGCAAGAATTGCAAAGAATTTCAAAAGAAATTGAGCACAAACAAATTCAACAAAATTCTCTTAGTAAAGAACAGGAGCGAATTCTACAAGAATATCAAAACTGTCAACAAGAGCAACAGATGTTGGCTAGTCAAATACAAACTGCAAAAGAAGAAATAGACCGAATAGAAAACGAAACAGCTCTCCTAATTCAAAAACAACAAACCCTAGAAATGCTTATCCAGCAGCTTACCCAACAGATGAGCACTACTCAAGCCAACTTTTTTGAAACTAAATTAACCCTGGAAGCTAAGCAGGGAGAATATAATCTTACCAAAGACCTAATTCAAAATATGGAAGGCTACCCTGCTAGCCTTAAATATTTAAAGCAGCACCCGCAATGGATTCAAAATGTACCCCTAGTTTCCGATATCTTTGATTGCCCTGCCCAATACAAAATAGCTATTGAAAATTTCTTAGAACCCTACTTAAATCACTTCGTAGTAGAAACCAAGGAGGAAGCTCAGCTAGGCATTCAACTTCTAGAAACAGCTGGCAAAGGGAGGGCTAATTTTATTATTTTACAAGAACTCAATGAATTAGTAAAAAAACGACTTCCGCTTCCTGTCGTTGATGACCCTAACTTTATCTATACCCTTAACCTGGTAAGCTATCCGGAAAAATACTTTTATTTAGCAAGATTTCTTTTTGAAGGAGTTTACATTATATCCTCCAACCTTAAAGATTGGGATAAAGAAAAAGAATATAAAGAATATGTTGTTGCACTACTACAGCCTGATGGTTCTATCATCGATAGGCATTTTGCTATCCAGGGAGGGTCTATTGGCACCTTTGAAGGAAAAAGAATCGGACGAGCTCAAAACCTAGAAAAGCTTAAACAAGAAATCGGCTCACTTAAAGAACTTTATCAAAACCAAGAAACAGAACTACAAAACTTAAGAAAAAAAATTCAATCCTACCAAAAAGAACTTCCTACTCAACAATTAGCGCAATTGCAACAACAATTACACAATAAAAAAGTAGCACTTTCAGGAATAAGTAGTAGAGAACAAGAATATAGAAATACTTTAACCCGCCTTCAAAATCGAGAGCAAAGTATAAAGCAAGAAATTGCCCATAAGCAAAAAGAAATTGAAAAAATACAACCCCGCGTTCATGAGCTGGTAGATACTATCCATGAGCTAGAGGCTAAATTACAAACTGAAAAGAAAGGGCTACAATCGAAGCTAGAGCTTCTTAATAATTTACAGCAAAAAATAAATAGAGAAAATATTCAATTTATAAATATTAAAAATCAAATTGCTAGCCTAAAAAAAGATTTTCGTAATAACTTAGAAAAAATCAAAGAATATGAAAGTCGTAAAAATAAAATTACTCAAGAAATAGAAAATACAATTCAGCAAATTCAAGAATTAGAAATCCACAAAGATGATCATAGTGAACAGATAGTTACCCTCTATGAAAAAAAGAAGCAAAAAGAAGAATATATCAACCTCTTAGAACAAAAATTGGCAAACATAAAAAACCTAATCAACCAAAATGAAAATTTCATTCGAAATGAAAGGAAACAAAAGGAAGAACTTTCGCAGCAATATAATACTATTAAGGATGCTATCACAGAAATACGCATCCAGCAAAATGGTCTTTTGGAGCGTTTAGGAGTAGAGTGGCAAGTTCAAATTACAGAGCTTCAAGAAGCTACTCTCTTTCCACAGGGTAAAGAGAAAATAAAACTTTCTGAATTAGAAATCACTTTACAAAAATTAAGAGAAAAATATAACAAATTTGGAGAAGTAAATCCTACTGCAATAGAAGCTTACAAGGAAATTAAAGAGCGCTACGACTTCATGATGGCTCAAAGGGAAGACTTAATTAAAGCACGACAAGATCTTCTTGCCACTATGACTGAAATTGATACTACAGCTAAAGAGCAATTTTTGCAGGCTTTCCACCAAATCCGAGAAAATTTCATAAAAGTATTTCGTACTCTATTTACTGAACATGATACTTGTGATCTTGTACTCGTAGACCCTAACGACCCTTTAGAATCTCCTATTGATATCATTGCTAAGCCCAAGGGTAAACGCCCCCTTACTATCAATCAACTTTCAGGAGGCGAAAAAACGCTTACAGCTACTTCTTTGCTTTTCGCAATTTATTTACTCAAGCCTGCGCCCTTTTGTATTTTTGATGAAGTAGATGCACCCCTCGATGACGCTAATATCGATAAATTCAACAATATTATTCGCGAATTTTCCAAAGATTCTCAGTTTATTATTGTTACTCACAATAAGCGTACGATGGTAAAGACAAATGTAATTTATGGAGTAACCATGCAAGAACCTGGTGTTTCTACTGTACTTCCGGTAGACCTAACTGTATTGGAACTAAACTAAAAAGAAAACTTCGTGTATAAATTTCACTATTCTTTCACTTATCTCAATATCTTTTAACTATGCCTGAATTTTGCCACTTACATAATCACACCGAGTTTAGCCTTCTAGATGGTGCTGCTAAAATTGAGCAGCTTATCCAAAAAGCTTGTAATTGCAATATGAAAGCTATAGCCATTAGTGATCATGGCAATTTGTATGGTGTTCCCAAATTTGTACTTACAGCAAGAAAAAACGGAATACGCCCGATTATTGGAGAAGAATTTTACATCTGTGGAGGAAAAATCGAGCAAATGGATAAAAATAATCCTATTTATCACCAAATTCTATTTGCTAAAACAGAGGAGGGATATAAAAACCTTATCAAACTTAGTTCGATTGCCTTTAAAGAAGGATTTTACTATAAGCCACGTATCGACAAAGAATTGCTACAAAAATATTCTAAAGGACTCATTGCCACCACCTGTTGCCTTGCCAGTGAAATCAATCGAACAATTCTTGATAAAGGGCAGGAAGAAGCGGAAAAATTATTCTTGTGGTATCTAGATGTTTTTGGAGAAGACTACTATATAGAAATTCAAAGGCATGGCTTAGCAGACCAAAATTTTTGCAATGAAGTACTTCTTCGCTGGGCAAAAAAATATAATGTTCCTATCATTGCTACCAACGACGTGCATTATGTAGATAGAGAAGATAGCGAAGCTCATGATTTATTGCTGGCCCTGCAAACCAATTCTGAATATAGTGATACCAAGCGTTTTCGCTTTACAGACGATAATAACAACTTATGTTCCGAATTTTACTTTAAGACACCTCAAGAAATGCAGGCGCTCTTTCATGACCTCCCTGAGGCGCTTGATAATACTATGATGATTGCTGATAAGTGTAGTTTCGAACCCAATCTTAATGGTGACTTATTCCTGCCCCATTTTCCAATTCCTGCACCATTTCAAGACGAAAATCAATATTTGGCCCATCTAACTTGGCAAGGAGCTCGCAGACGCTATAAAGAAATTACAGCTGAGCTTCAAGAAAGAATAGAACGTGAGCTAGCTATTATCAAGCAAATGGGCTTTGCTGGCTACTTCCTAATTGTACAAGAATTTACTAACGAGGCGCGAAAAAGAAATGTATTTGTAGGTCCGGGGCGGGGCTCTGCCGCTGGAAGTGTAGTAGCTTACTGTATAGGTATAACAGACGTGGACCCCATGCAATACGCTTTGCTTTTTGAGCGTTTTCTCAATCCTGAGCGTATATCTCCCCCTGATATTGACATTGATTTTGACGATGAAGGCCGACAGGCAGTCATCGATTTTGTAATAGAAAGGTATGGGCAAGAATGTGTAAGCCAAATTATCACTTTCGGAACAATGGGCGCTAAAACAGCCATTCGTGACGTAGGACGCGCCTTAGGAATACCACTGGCCGAAGTAAATCGTATCGCCAAGTACATTCCTGAAAAACCAGGAATGACATTTGAAAAAGCACTCGACCCTGAAGAAAACCCTGAAGGCTATCTTTACCTCAAGGAGGCTTTTGAAAGTAAAGACCCTAACATCCAAAAAATGATGCGCTATGCAAAAACACTTGAAGGAACCGCCCGCCACACAGGAATCCATGCTGCAGGTGTAATTATTGCCCCCGGAGATATCACTAACTATGCCCCTACTGCTATTAGCAAAGATAAAGTTGTTACCACTCAATTCGATGGTCCCAGTGCTGAATTAGCCGGCCTCCTAAAAATGGACTTTTTAGGCTTAAAAACCCTTTCAATCATCAAGACAGCCCTTCAACTCATCGAGGCTAGGCACGGCAAAAAAATTGATATCGACAATATAGACCTCAACGATCCTAAAACCTACGAGCTTTATCAGCATGGAGAAACCATAGCCACTTTCCAGTTTGAATCCGATGGTATGCGCAAGTATTTGCGCCAACTAAAACCTACCAATATTGAAGATTTAATTGCTATGAACGCTCTCTATCGACCAGGCCCCATGGATAATATCCCCCTCTTTATAGATCGTAAGCACGGCCGCCAACCCATTGAATACTTGCATCCTAAATTAGAACCCATCCTCAAAAATACTTACGGAATTATGGTCTACCAAGAGCAAATTATGCAAATTGCTCGAGAGCTCGGGGGTTATACTCTCGGCGGCGCAGACCTACTACGAAGAGCCATGGGTAAGAAGAAAAAAGATGTAATGGAAAAAGAAAGATCAAAATTTGTAGAAGGTGCAAAAAAAAATGGTATAGACGAGAAAACTGCTGTTGAAATATTTTCTTTGATGGAAAAATTTGCCGAGTATGGTTTTAATAAGTCACATTCCGTAGCTTATTCCATCCTGGCTTTCCGTACTGCTTACCTCAAAGCTCACTTTCCTAGCGAATACATGGCCGCGGTACTTTCCCATAACTTAGACAGTATTGAAAAAATTTCTTTTTTCATCGAAGAATGCCGTAGAATGAATATTAATATTCTGCCCCCCTGTGTTAATCAAAGTGAATTCTTATTTTCTGTAGAAGGAGATAAAATAATTCGGTTTGGTTTGGGTGCTATTAAGGGTTTGGGAGAACCATCTGCAAAGTCTATTATAGAAGAAAGAAAAAAGAATGGTCCCTTTACTAGTATTTTTCAGCTTACAGCAAGAATACCATCTAAATTAATAAGTCGCAAAACTCTAGAGTGTTTAATTAAAGCAGGTGCTCTCGATGCTGTAAATCCTAACATTAATCGCGCTCAATACTTCCAGCCTATTTCTAAAACTGATAATACTACTCCCATAGAGCAAGCCATAAATTATGGCCAAAAAAAGCAAAGTTCAAAAAATTCTCATCAAGTAACTTTATTTGAAATTGATAGCAATAGAATAAGTGTAGAAGAACCAACCATTCCATATGTCGAAGATTGGCCTCTTATCACTAAACTTAACTACGAAAAAGAAATGATTGGTTTTTATCTTTCCGCCCATCCTTTGGATAAATATAAAATGCTCATTAAATCCTATACTAACACTAGCATTAGAGATATTTCTAATTTTATTGATAAGGAAGTACGTATAGCTGGAATCGTAACTGCTGCCCACGACCGTCTAAGTAAAAAAGGTACTAAATTTGGCACTTACACAATTGAGGATTATTCTGGAGCATTAGAATTCTCACTTTTTAGCGAGGAATACGCTAGATTTAAGGGCTTTTTTGAAATTAATAACTGTATCTACATACTAGGCAACTATGTACCTAGCTTCCGAGGCGCAGACACTTTTGAACTAAAAATTCGAGATATTCGTTTATTAGATAGTTTACTAGAAACTACAGAAAAAGACTTTATTGTAGAAATACCCTTACAACAAATCACTCCTCCCTTCGTAGAAACATTAGAAAAATTATTCAAAAACTTCAAAGGCAAATGCACGGTGAAATTCAAAATATTTGATAATAATATCCAACCTATTATATTGCAAGCCAGAAATGTGATGGTAAAGCCAGAGCATGGCCTAGCAAAAGCACTAGAAAGTCTTAAACTAGATTTTTATCTTAAATAATCACCTAACCTCTTAGGAAATGGGAAAGTATACTATTGAAATTACCGATCAAAATTTTGACCAGGTGGTTACAAACTCAGATAAGCCCGTAATCGTAGATTTCTGGGCAGAGTGGTGCGGCCCATGCCGCATGATTGCTCCCGTAATAGACAAGTTAGCAGAAAACTACAAAGATAAGATAGTAGTAGGAAAAGTAAATGTAGACTTTAATCAAGAAGTATCCTTTCGATTTGGTATTCAAAGCATTCCTACAATTTTATTTTTCTATAAAGGACAAATTGTAGATAAACAAGTTGGTGCCTCACCTGGAGATTTAGAAAGAAAAGCTGCTCAGCTTGCCGCTCGTGTATAAGTTACTTACCTAGGGGGAAAAGGTCATTTTCCCCTTTGTTCTTTTTAACTCCTCATTATTCCGCCTAAAAGCTTCTATAAAACGAAGCGGGTCTATATTTTTTTCTAATCATGGCTAAAAAGAATTCTTCTAATTTTCAGGATCTTCCTAGAGTTAAAATCAATAAACAAAACTTAAAACATCTACAATATTTCCTAACTTATTTACGCCCTTATCGATACAAATTTATAGTAGGCCTTATATTCCTACTCTTCTCTAGCATAACCTCACTTGCCATCCCACTTGTCATCGGAATGCTAGTCGACTCAGCCCTTATACAGCAAAACAATGCGTCGCATTTTTCCTTCCTTCCTTTTTTTATTCCTTCGGCTATAGTACCCTCAACGCCTCTTAGTATAAACCAAGTAGCATTTTTACTTGTTATTATCTTGGTATTACAGTCTTTTTTTTCGTTTATGCGCGTATATCTTTTTGCGGAAGTAAGTGAAAAAACTATTGCCCAGGTGAGAAAAGATTTGTATGCCCAAATTATAAAGCTGCCAATTCCTTTTTTTAATCAAAGAAGAGTAGGAGAGCTAAGTAGCAGAATAGCAGCAGATATTTCTCTCATTCAAGATACTTTTACCTTTACACTTGCTGAAATGTTTCGGTCTATCCTTAACCTTTTTGTTGGTATTAGCATCATTATATTTTACTCTCTAAAACTTACCCTAGCTATGCTTTCTACCTTCCCTATTATCATCATCGCTGCTCTATTTTTTGGAAGATTTATTCGTAAACTCTCTAAACAATCCCAAGATAAGCTTGCCCAAGCTAATGTGATAGTAGAAGAAACATTGCAGGGTATACAAACAGTAAAAGCTTATGCCAACGAAGCTTACGAAATAAAGCGATACTTTCATGCTATAGAAGAGATGATACAACTTGCCCTCAAAAGAGCAAAATTTCAAGGTGCTTTTGTGTCTTTTATTATATTTTGCCTTATTGGTTGTATCATTTTCATCATCTGGTTGGGCGCTAATATGGTGGCAGCAGGAGAAATCTCCATGGGTAAACTTACTTCTTTTCTTATTCTTAGCTCTTTTGTGGGAGCAGCTTTTGGAAGTTTTGGAGACCAATACGCACAAATTCAAAAAACCCTAGGAGCTACCCAAAGAGTACGAGAACTATTACTGGAAAAAACAGAACCTTTACAACTTATTCCACTTTCTTCTCCTCCTAATCCACTTCAGGGAAGTATTCAAATTCAAAATCTATACTTCAGTTATCAAGAAGGTATCAAGCCTGTTTTACAAAATATTAATTTAGAAATTAAACCAGGTGAAAAGATTGCAATTGTAGGGCCTAGTGGGGCGGGCAAAACTACCCTATTTGCACTGCTACTAGGATTTTATATACCTCAGCAGGGTATTATTTATTATGATGGCAAGCCATTAAGTGAATATCCACTCGGCTGGTTACGCCAACAGATTGCAGTAGTTCACCAGGATGTGTTTTTATTTGGGGGCAGTATCTGGGAAAATATTGTTTATGGCAATCTAAGTGCTACTCAAGCTGAAGTAGAAGCAGCTGCTCAAAAAGCCAACGCTCATGAATTCATTATGCAATTTCCTGAAGGCTACCAAACTATTGTAGGCGAGAGGGGAGTTAAACTCTCGGGAGGTCAACGTCAAAGAATAGCAATAGCTAGGGCTATCCTAAAAAACCCTAAAATACTACTCCTTGATGAAGCTACTAGCTCTTTAGATTCTGAATCTGAATACCTTGTTCAGGAGGCTTTGCAAACTTTAATGCAAGGAAGAACTACTCTTATCATTGCCCATCGCTTAGCAACGGTACGTAAAGCAGATAAAATTATAGTCCTTAACCAAGGACAAATTGTTGAAAGTGGTACCCATGAAGAATTATTAAAAGCAGAAAATGGCCTCTATAAGTTACTTGCCTCACTACAATTCACAGACTTACCTGCTTTAAGCATCTCCTAAATACTTTAGCAAAAGAGCGATAATAGTTACTATTGTACTATTACCGCTCTTTATAACTTACAAAAAGTAAGACAATTTCTTTAGTCTGTAAGAACCAGCTTAGTTACAAAGCTCTTTTGCCCCGAACTATTCACTATCCTACAAATATAAGTACCAGAAGGAATCGACAAATTTAGTTCTATTTCTCTTTCTTCTGGAAAGAGAAATACTGACTCTTCATATACTTTTCTTCCCTCCAGGTTTAATATTTCAAGGGAAAAATTTCCTTCTATTTCCTTGGGGAAAATTATACTTAATTTTCCTCGGCTAGGATTGGGATACAAACTAAAATCCTGAGCATCCGAATTTATGCTTTCCAAGCGAGTAACTAGGGTAGTGAAAGAATTATATATATAACTAGAAATTACTGAACCTTGAAAACAAATACTACGCACTCGTGCCTCATAAGTATTAGCTGGCACTAAATCTAGTAACGTAGCAGTAGTAGTAAAATAGTCGACATCTTGTTGCCAATTGACTACCTGAGCTTTTTTTATACTAAATTGATAATACTCAACTCCTTGCATAGCTGACCAACTTGCCACCGCACTCGTAGGGGTAACGTTTTGCAAAACAAGAAAATTAGGAGCATTACAAGCAGGAGTGCGAAAAGTAGTACTGAATAAAGGAGCCTTAGAGGTTCCATCGCAAATAGGCTCTAGCTCTAGTTCATATTCCCTTTCGGGTAAAAGTCCTCGTAGACGATATGAAGTGGCGGGTGAATTTAGAATTATACTTTGCCATGAATGTTGTCCTCGTATTCGAAGTTTAAGTAATATTGCTCTAACGCAAAAGCCTAAATCCCCCCATACAATTGCTAAATGTCCAGAGGGCTCTGTGATAAGCCTAGGTGCTGCAGCAATATTGCAGGCGCTGGAGATAGAAATCGTACTTCTAAAAAAACAATTCAGTGAGTCTGTAACAACCAAAGGATATTCTCCGGGAGAAATACCTGAAAACCTAGGCTGCATTTGGAAGATATTTCCTAGTGTATAACGATAGGGCGGAATACCTCCTCTTACCTGCAATTGAACAGTAGCAAGTGAACAATTTTCTCCCTCAATACGATATTCAACTTCTAACGGATCTGCTACTCTTACTCGAGCTACACTTTGAGCATTACAGCCCGTAGCTACGTCTTTCACAACAACACGATAGATAAAGTTTCCACTTTCACTTAAAATTGGCGTTGAGTAGCGCAAAAAACAAGGGGGAGCATCACAGGCAAAAGTAGCCAAAGGCAAAGATTCCTGAGCTTCAATTTCTACAATTAAACGTCCATTATGAGGAGGCACAAAGACATTTAGAATTGCACGGCTATCCTTACAAACGGCTGTATTCCGAACTACAGGAGGGGAAGGGGAAGTAAGTTTAGGAGAGGATACTGCAACTATAGAACTTCCACAACTTCCCGAAGCTTCAACTCGTTGAAAATACAAAGTTTGGATATTTTCAGCTACTTGTAGCCTAATAAGCTCCTGCGTATCAGGAACAGAGAGTGCTAAAGAAGTGGCTGCCGCATCATAATAGACTAGCAATTTATATTCGCTTCCAAGAGGATTGTGCTTAAAAATAGCGGGTCCTTCCCCACAGCGTGGATAGGGCGTAGGAGCAGGTGGTGGAACTATTTTTTCCTGTACTATCAGGGTATCGTACTCAACTCTCGGGATACAATAACTTGGAGTTATTCCGATAGCTACATATTCACCTGGCTCAGGTGCTATAACATTGTTTCCTAATATGTAAGCTCTACCATCCCGAAACCATTGTACCCTCCAAGCTGACGGCACACTTAGCAGAGTACTTTCTCCTCTACACAAGGGCAAGGCACGAGATGAGGTAATCTCAAACGGAGCAACACCTACCACTGGAGCCAAGCATCCATCATTTTCATATCTTGCTTCTCCTGTATTCAAGAAATCCACTCGAGCACCATTTCCCCCGATTAACTCATTGGGTACGTAAGTAACAATATCCGTGCAATTTACACCACTATATGAATACCGTAAAACAGTAGTGCGAGTACCAGTACCTGAATTTGCAAAATGTCCATTTGTATTTCCCTCACACTGAAACAACACATATGTAGTATCACAAATTTTACTGAACTGCTCAAGAAGGGGCTTATATTTAGTACTTGTTATTACCAATACACTTGCTTTTGCGGGTAAAACACCTTCTAGGGGGGGTAATTTTAACAATCCTTTGATAGGTAATGTTCGATTTAAGGAATCAATCAACTTTTCCACTAAAATATCTCGGCAAAAACCACGCCAAGGATTATTAGGCCAATCAAAATGAATACTCCTAATATGAACAGGACGATCGCCAACTCGCAAGCGCAACATTTCATTTTCCCCCTCTGGCATAACACAAGCATCTACTAATATACTTTCTATTTTTATGCACTGGGCTTTTATAGAGCCATGATACAACATAACTCCTATAGCCAAGCTTAAGCAAAATGGATAAAAAAAATATCGATAAAATTGAGTAACTATTTTTTTCATTATAAATGGCTTTAGCAACATAT
>JANWXU010000097.1:0-10287 GCA_025057395.1 Bacteroidia bacterium
GCAGGAGTAAAGACAATAAAATTAATAGTTACAGATAATAATGGTTGTGTTTCTACTCAAAGTGCTGTGGTGGTGACGGCATATTTATTAGCGCCTCCTTCGATTAATGCACCCAATACTGTTTGTCAGAATCAAGTGGTTAATATAGGTACTTTGGTGAGTGTTCCTACTTATACTTGGAATTTTGATTCGGGCATTAGTGGTAGTACTTCGAGTGCTGCCACGAGTGTAAGTTGGAGTACAAGTGGTGGAAAAACAGTGACGTTGACGGTTACAGATGCGAATGGATGTGTAGCAACTAATAGTGTGGTGGTGAGTGTGAATCCTGTGCCTAATGTGAGTTTGAGTGTTAGTCCGAGTGTTGTTTGTGTGAATGCTAATTCTACGATTAGTGTTACGGCTACGGGTTTAGGTTTAAGTCCTACTTATAATTGGGATTGTGATAATTGTGTGGGGGGGGCGCCTAGTACGATAGGTCCGCATTTACTTAGTTGGGGGAGTGGAGGGGTGAAGACAATAAGTTTGCAGGTGCAGAATGAAGATGGTTGTTTATCGAATTTTGCTACGCAAGTGGTGACGGTGCATAATTTGCCTTCGAGTGGTTTTTTGGTTAGTGGCAATCCTGTTTGTGCTAGTAGTGGTCTTAAGGTGACAGCGGTGGTAAGTGGGGCTAGTAATTACAGTTGGGATTGTGATGGTTGTGCGCAGCAGGCTTCCCTTTTGAATACGACTAGTAGTACGGCATTGCTTACTTGGGTGACGGCAGGAGTAAAGACAATAAAATTAATAGTTACAGATAATAATGGTTGTGTTTCTACTCAAAGTGCTGTGGTGGTGACAGCATATTTATTAGCGCCTCCTTCGATTAATGCACCCAATACTGTTTGTCAGAATCAAGTGGTTAATATAGGTACTTTGGTGAGTGTTCCTACTTATACTTGGAATTTTGATTCGGGCATTAGTGGTAGTACTTCGAGTGCTGCCACGAGTGTAAGTTGGAGTACAAGTGGTGGAAAAACAGTGACGTTGACGGTTACAGATGCGAATGGATGTGTAGCAACTAATAGTGTGGTGGTGAGTGTGAATCCTGTGCCTAATGTGAGTTTGAGTGTTAGTCCGAGTGTTGTTTGTGTGAATGCTAATTCTACGATTAGTGTTACGGCTACGGGTTTAGGTTTAAGTCCTACTTATAATTGGGATTGTGATAATTGTGTGGGGGGGGCGCCTAGTACGATAGGTCCGCATTTACTTAGTTGGGGCAGTGGAGGGGTGAAGACAATAAGTTTGCAGGTGCAGAATGAAGATGGTTGTTTATCGAATTTTGCCACACAAGTGGTGACGGTGCATAATTTGCCTTCGAGTGGTTTTTTGGTTAGTGGCAATCCTGTTTGTGCTAGTAGTGGTCTTAAGGTGACAGCGGTGGTAAGTGGGGCTAGTAATTACAGTTGGGATTGTGATGGTTGTGCGCAGCAGGCTTCCCTTTTGAATACGACTAGTAGTACGGCATTGCTTACTTGGGTGACGGCAGGAGTAAAGACAATAAAATTAATAGTTACAGATAATAATGGTTGTGTTTCTACTCAAAGTGCTGTGGTGGTGACAGCATACATTTTACAGCCGCCTATTATTAACGCGCCAGCTACAGTTTGTGGAACAGGGAGTAATAATTTTATTAATATTTCTACTTCTGCATTGGCTAGCAGCTATAGTTGGAATTTTGGTGCCAATGCTAGCCTTGCTTCCTCAAATAATCCTGGGGAAAATGTATATTGGAATACAAGTGGCGGGAAGTTAATTACTCTTACAATTACAGATATTAATGGTTGCTCTGCATCTAATAGCACTATTATCAATGTATTAGAAAAGCCTACGGCTACTCTTAATTTTACAACGAATCCTACTTGTGAAAATGCAAATACTATACTTTTTGCAAACTATAGCGGCCTAGATAATAATCCTACCTACACTTGGACTTGTGACGCCTGTGCGCCCTTACCTAACGGCGCTGGCCCCCATACTCTAAGTTGGAGCACTGCAGGTATCAAAACGATTACGCTTTTAATCCAGAACAGTAATGGTTGCATATCGGATCTAATAATTCAAACAGCTACTGTAAATTCTACTCCTGCTAGTAGCTTTAGTTTTAGTTCTTCAGGGGTATGCCAAGGGGCTACTATTTTTGCAGTAGCTAATACATTAGGGGCTACTTATAGTTGGAATTGTGATAATTGTGCACAGCAAAGTAGTCTTAATCCTACTCCTATTCACAATCCTAGCTTATCTTGGAGTACTAGTGGGATTAAAACGGTTACTTTAGTAGCTAGCTTAGGAAGCTGTATTTCTCCTCCTACGACTCAAACAGTGGAAGTATATCCTTTACCTACAGCTAGTATTCAGGCGCCCTTTTCAGTTTGCCAAGAAAGTATAGCTCAAATAAGTGCTAATTCTAGTTTTACTTTAACTACCTACACTTGGAATTTTGATGGGGCTAATGTTCTAATAGGCAGTGGAGCCGGACCTATTAGCTTAAACTGGTCTACTGCAGGTACTAAAACTCTAACCCTAAATATAGTAGACAATAACGGTTGTGTAAATAATCCTATTATAACTACAACAGTAGTAGTAGACCCGCTTCCTAGCCCTCCTAATATTAATTTCAACCCCATATTTGTTTGCGGCACTGGTGCACTCAATACTTCTTTAATAAGTACTACTACTTTAGCTAATGCATATAGCTGGGATTTTGGCACTAATGCAAGCTTGCCGCCTAATACGGGTGGTACGCAGAATGCCGTCTACTGGAATACTCCAGGTACCAAAATAGTAAGCCTAACTATAACTAATGCCAATGGTTGTAGCAACACCGCTACACAGGCAATACCAGTCTATCCTGATTTGCCTATTCCTACTTTGAATACGAATTCTCCTGTTTGTCAAGGTGGTACATTATTTTTAACAGGACCTGCAGGCTTTACTGCCTACCTTTGGAACGGACCTAACGGCTTTGCCCAAACTACTATAACGCCTAATTCTTCTATCTCCAATGTTTCTTCTTTAGCAACAGGGCTTTATACTCTAAAGGTAGTGCAAACCATAGGAAGCAATAGTTGTACTTCAGCAGTAGCTAATGCACAAGTGGTGGTAAATACAGCGCCTAGTAGTATAGCAGTGGGTAGTAATTCTCCAGTTTGTAGTGGAAATACTATACAATTAACAGCGACTTTTGTTTTAGGAGCTACGTATTCGTGGAATGGCCCTAATGGTTTTACTTCTACCGAACAAAATCCTACTATTCCCCTGGCAAGCTCCTTGAATACAGGTTCTTATCAACTGACAGTTAATGTTCCGGGGTGTGCTCCACTTTTTTCTCAAGTTAACGTGGTAGTAAACGATCCACCGTTTCCGCCTACTCCTCCGAGTAATATAGCTCTGTGTGTAGGGGGCACTTTAAATCTTACTGCTTCTTCTAGTTTAAATGCTACCTACACATGGGTAGGGCCCAATGGCTTTACTTCTACCTTACAAAATCCAAGTATTTCGAATGTTACAAGCGCTAATGCTGGAACGTATAATGTAACTGTAAGTGTGCCCGGCTGTCCAAGTGAAAGTGGTTCTAGTGTAGTAGCTATTAATAATTTACAGCAGCCTGTATTGAGTGCTAATTCCACTTTGCTTTGTGTAGGAAATTCTTTAAGCCTGCAAGTAGTGAATCCTACTCAGGGGGCAACCTATTCTTGGACTTCTCCGCCGGGGAGTGGTTTAGTTCCAAGTGGTAGTTCGGCAAGTATTGCAAGTGTAACTACTGCGGCAAATGGTACTTATACTGTGCAAGCAAGTTTGCCAGGCTGTAATCCCTTGGGGGCTTCTCTTGGTATTACGGTAAATGCTCCCCCTGCTGCTCCTAATCCTAGCAATAATGGTCCGCTTTGCGAAGGCTCTACTTTGCAACTAAACGCTACAGCTAGTACAGGGGCTACTTACCAATGGTCAGGGCCAGGTAATCCTAATTTTATACCATCAGCAGCTGTACAAAATCCGACGGTAAATTCTGTTACTACAGCACAAGCAGGGGTGTATACTATTACTGTTACTCGACCTGGGTGTCCTCCTGCAGTGGGTACTACTACAGTGCAAATATTTAGCATTCCTACCGCGCCGCAGATTAATACTAATTCTCCAGTTTGTTTGGGGGGTACTTTAAGCTTGAATGTGAATAATCCTATAACGAATGCTGTTTACGAGTGGCAGGGGCCGGCGGGCTTTCAAGCTACAGGAATTAATCCTACAAGGTCGTTGGTTTCTAGTGCAGAAGCGGGTATATATACTGTGAAGGTAACTGTAGCTCCTTGTCCTTCTGTACAAGGTTTTTCACAACCCGTAGTAGTGAATACCTCGCCGACAAAGCCTAGTGTGAGTACCAATTCTCCTACTTGCACAAATGGTTCTTTGGTACTTTCTGTAAATAGTCCCCAAAATAATGTTACTTATAATTGGGTAGGACCGAATTTAAATCAATCGGGGGCCAGCATAAACGATGTGGCTCCTGCCGCTGCAGGAACCTATGTGTATAGCGTTAATGCATTAGTACCAGGCTGTTCACCCGTAGTTACTTCTACTACTGTGACGGTTAATGCTCCTGTTACTTCGTTAGCTTATAGTGGAGACCAGGTAGTATGCCAAGGTTCTCTTTTGAGTTTAACGGCGCAAGCTTTTCCGTCTTTGAATAACGTACGCTATCACTGGGCCGGCCCGAATGGGTATATTTCTACACAACAAAATCCTTTTTATGCTAATATTCCTCTAAGCCAAAGTGGAGTATATACAATTACAGCTTCTACACCAGGGTGTACGGCTATTGCGGGTAATGTAAACGTACAGGTAAATCCTAACCCTACGGCAGTGAGTCTTATTTCTAATTCGCCTGTTTGTGTAGGTAAAGAATTGCGGATAACAGCAAGTACTATAGTAGGAGCCATAGAGTACTTATGGGAAGGACCTGCTGGTTTTAGTCAAACTACTGCCGCTCCTTTACTAGCCATACAAAATGCTACAAAACAAAATTCAGGAATATATACTGTTACGGTAAAAGTAGGGGGGTGTACTAATACTGTAAGTTCTACCATTTCTGTAGTTGTTTTAGATCCTGCCGGTACTGCAGTGACTTCCAATGCACCTATATGTGCAGGACAAGAACTACTATTAGAAGCCATTCCTTTTAGCAATGTGCAAAATGTGAATTATCGCTGGAGCGGGCCTAATGGCTTGCAGCAAAATACTACAAAACTAAGTATTAGAAATGCTCCAACGAATTTTTCTGGAATTTATACTCTTACGGTTGAAATTCCGGGTTGTACTACAGGAACTCAAACTGTGAATGTTGTAATTAATCCTTCGCCTGCTTTGCCATTTCCTACAAGTAACAGTCCTGTGTGTGTAGGTTCTGAACTTCGCTTGACCACCGCAGTACCTACACAAGGAGCTTTTTACCAATGGAGCGGACCTAATGATTTCACAGCTTTTGAGCCTAACCCTGTTATCAGCGGTAGTAATTTGACCACTGCAAATTCAGGTGTTTATACCCTAACAGTTAGCTTAGGAAGTTGCAGCCGCACGGGTACTACCAATGTAGTAGTTAATTCAGGGATTCCTAGTGATTTTAGTATTTCTTCTAATGCACCCCTTTGTACCACTGAAGACTTAGTGCTAGCAGCTCCCGTAATTAACGGTGCTAGCTACACTTGGACCGGGCCTAATAGTTTCACTTCTACCCAACCTAGCCCTACTATACAAAACATCAACTCTTTAGCAATTGGCACTTATACCCTTACAGTAAATGTACCGGGTTGTAGTGCTTCTCGATTTACTATTACTCCTACAATTCGTATTACTCCAGATTTGCCTATAATCACTAGTAATTCTCCTGTTTGTGAGGGGGGGATACTTAGGTTATCAGCAGTTTCTTCTCTGGGAGCTCAATATGTATGGGAAGGACCGGCAAGCTTTACTAGTACTTTACAAAATCCTACTATTTCTGGTATTGTAAGCGCTCAAGCGGGTACCTATAGTGTAACAGCTGTAATAGATGGATGTGAACCTAGAACCAGTTCAATTAACGTGGTAGTTAATCCTGTACCTGATCCTGTAATTACCACTAATTCTCCAGTTTGCCAAGGCAGTACTCTAAATTTAAGTGTAGAGCCTATTAATGATGCTCGCTACCAGTGGCAAGGACCTGGTCAATTTAGTTCAAATTTGCGTAATCCTAGTCGTGCTAATATACAAACTTCTATGGCAGGTACTTATAGTCTACTGGTAAGTGTTCCAGGATGTGATCCAGTGCTTCGTACTATAAGTGTAGTGGTGAATTTACCAACGCCTGCTATTCAGCCTAGTAGTAATTCGCCAGTTTGCCAAGGTAATATTTTACAACTAAGCGCCCCTAATATTAGCAATGCTACCTATCAATGGACAGGACCTAATGGCTTTGTATCCACGGAGAGAAATCCTAGAATTGAATCAGTAACCGCAGATTTTGAAGGAAGCTATTCTTTAATTGTGCAAAGGCAAGGGTGCCCTGCTTCTTCGGGTACTATAAATGTGAGGATTATTACTTTACCTTCTGATTTCAATGCTACTAATAATGGTCCTGTGTGTGTGGGAGCTACCTTAAATTTATCAGCCACTTCGTTTGGTGGAGCCAATTATCAATGGCAAGGGCCAGCAGGTTTTCGTAGTACGGAGCAAAATCCTAGTATTAATGGAGTGAATTCTTTTCAAGCAGGCATTTATACGGTTACCATTTTTGTACAGGGCTGTACAGGAGCTACGCGTACTACCCGTGTTACAGTGAATAGCTACCCAGCGAATTTAGCAATTAATAGCAATGCTCCAGTTTGTGAAGGCGGTACTCTTACTTTAACTGCTCCTTTTGTAGCCAATGCTACGTATTTATGGGAAGGACCTGAAGGTTTTACTGCCACTACTCCTACGGGCTTTGTTTCTTCAGTGACTACCGAAAATGCTGGAGTGTACTCTGTGACGCTAAACTTACCAGGATGCGGCGCTCGAACTTTACAATTACCCGTAAGCATAAATAGGGGGCTTAGTGCGATAACGGTTTCGAATAACGGGCCGGTGTGTGAGGGAGGAATTCTTAACTTTACAGTGGAGGGAGCGGCAAGCAATGCTAGTTTTAATTGGAGTGGGCCCCAGGGTTTTAGTGCAAGTATTTCTAACCCAAACATTATTGGAGTTACTACTGCTAATAGTGGATTGTATCAGGTGGCAGTGGTGCAGCCCGGATGTGGCACTACAGTTTTTAATACACTTGCACAAGTTAACCCGGGGGTAAGTTCTTTTGTAATTTCTTCTAACGCACCAGTTTGTGAAGGAGGTACTTTACGCCTAACAGTTCCTAATGTAGCAGGAGCTACCTATACCTGGAGTGGACCTGCAAATTTTAGCTCTTCTATTCCTAGTCCTTTTATACTGGGTATAAGCAGCATAAACGAAGGAGTTTATAGTGTAACTGCTAATATTCCTGCATGCGGTGTGGTAACGGATAATATTCGTATACGTGTGAATCCTTCTTTGCAAGGCGCAAGTATTTCTTCTAATGCGCCGGTTTGTGAGGGGGGAGTATTAGAGTTGAGTGCTCCTATTATAGAAGGGGCTACCTACCGCTGGCAGGGCCCCGGAGGGTATGCTAGTACCGAAGTAGCGCCTAAAATTACGAATGTTACTTCTTCTTTTTCAGGCATATATACACTTACTCTTTCTTCGAGCGGATGTGGTATACGCATTTTGCAAACTAGTGTTTCGGTAGTACCAGGCAATAACTTAACTATTGCTACGAATGCTCCCGTTTGTGCAGGGCAAACTTTAACTTTAAGTGTTCCTTCATTTGTAGGAGCTACTTATCTATGGCGAGGACCTAATAATTTTACAAGTACTCAATCTACGGTAGTGCTTACAAATGTTGCTACCGGAGCAACGGGTACTTATTCCGTGACTGCTACTATTCCAGGCTGCGGAGTAGTTACTGCTTCGCGTTTTATTGCTATTAATAGTACTTTGTCGAATATAGTAGCTAGTAATAATGGACCTATTTGTGCGGGCAATCAGCTTTTATTAAGTGTGAATGGTGCTCCAGCGGGAGCTACTTATAGGTGGCAAGGACCTAATGGTTTTAGTAGTACCCTGCAAAGTCCTATTATCTCAAATACTACTACGGCTAATAGTGGAATTTATACTGTTACGGTTCGAAGTGCTGAGTGTGGAGAATTTAATGCTACCACTACGGTAATAGTAAATCCGGAGCCAAGTAGTATTTTTGCTCTCAATAATGGTCCGCTTTGTACCAATGGTATTTTAGTACTAAACGCAACCTTTGTACCAGGAGCAACTTATAGTTGGAGCGGTCCTAATGATTTTAGAAGTACAGAACCTAGCCCACGTATTAGTGGGGTTACTACTCAAAATTCGGGTACTTACAATGTATCGATACTTTTACCAGGGTGTGGTTTAATTACCAGAACTACTAATGTAGTAGTAAGTCCTTCTCTTATAGACTTAAATGTTTTGCATAATAGCCCGGTTTGTGAAGGGGGGGTTCTTAATCTTTCTGTTACGTCTTCTCCGGGCGCTACTTATAGTTGGCGAGGTCCTAATGGATTTACTTCTAGTTTACCCAATCCAACAATTTCAAATGTAAGTTCTCTCAATGCGGGTAGGTATTTTGTGGAAATTAATTCGCCTAGTTGCGGTAATATTGCATTAACGGCTGATATTGTAGTAAAGCCTGGAATACGGGCTGTGGAAATAAATAATAATAGTCCGATTTGTGAAGGCGAAACATTAGTTTTAAGTGCTTCCTTACAGGCTGAAGTAAATTATAGCTGGAGCGGTCCTAATAATTTTTCTTCCAGCTCAGTGAGCTTTAGCATACCTAACATTACCACTGCTTCGGCAGGAATTTACACTTTAACACTTAGTAGTATTGGCTGTAGTGCTGTAACTACTACCACAGTTGTTACTATTAATAAAGGTTCTCGAGTATTAAATGTAAGCAGTCCGTTGCCGCCTAGAATTTGTCCAGGCGCTGAAGTAACTTTTGAAATTACTTTTGCTGCTGCTACTGCTCCTTGGCAATTGGTATATCAACAAGTAGGGGGTCCTGAACTTTTACAAAGTACTAATACCAATCCATTGCGGCTTACTGTACTTCCTAATGCCTCTTTACCCTTAGAATATACTTTTGGGTGTAATGCGCTGCGCCGTACTGTAGGCTTGCAGCCGCCGCTAAATGCTAGGCTAGCAAGTAAGCAAGATGCTGTATGTGGAATGAATGGTAGTGCCACAATTAGCGTAGAGAACGCAGGGGAAGGAATTAGTTTTACTTTACAAGGAACGAATATTACAAATACTACGGGGCAATTTGCGAACTTAGCTCCAGGTAATTATACTGTCCTTATTACTAACAATGCTGGCTGTTTAGAAGCTATTTCATTTAATATCTTGAATGAAACTGCTATTTCTGCTCCTAGTATTACAGGTATTACAACTAATGCTGTTACAGTAACTTGGTCTTTGCCAGGAGGAGTAATAATTACAGGCGTGGAATACAGAGCTGTAGGTACAGGCACGGGCTTTAGAAGTGTTTCTGTTTCTGAGGGCACAAGTAGTACTAGAATTACAGGGTTATTAGCAAATACACTTTACGAATTTCGTTTAGTAGGAAATTGCCCGGGAAGTAATCAAATTTTGGTTTCAAGTATAGTGAGAGCAAGGACTTTAGAAGATACTCCAACAAGCATTGGGATTTGTCAAACACCTACTTTTCTACCTATAGAAGTTTTATCGAATACAAGTGTTCGTTTGCGGTGGGTGCCTAATGAGTCGGGAGCAGCATGTTATGTAATTTCTTATGGCTTAGCTACTACGCCCGTGGAAAATTGGCAAAGCTTTTTAGTGACGCATCCCCTTAGTGAGGTAATACTCACGGGTTTGGATGCGGGTAGCCGTTATGGCTTTAGAATTCGCACTAACTGTAGTTTATGTTCCCCAAGAAATGGTATTTTTACACCATTTTCTGCGCCAGAGTATATTAGTCTTTCTGCTACTAAGAGTGGTATTTCTTCGAAAGATACTGGGTTGTTGGTATATCCTAACCCTAGTAGGGGGATTTTTTACCTAAGCTGGGAAGACAGGGAAGGCTCCATAGTACTCGGAGTAAAAGATATTACAGGTAAGACGGTATGGGAACAAATTTTAGCTTCTGACTTTGTA
>JANWXU010000097.1:10297-14945 GCA_025057395.1 Bacteroidia bacterium
AGAATCAGGTGCGTTTAGATTTAGAACATTTACCAGCAGGGTTGTATTTCTTAGAATTTAATCAAGGCACGAAAAAAGAGCGCGTGCAATTACAAATTATTCATTAATATAATAATGTAATAATATTTTATTCAAAAAGTTAAAAAGCTACCCTTACTGAGGGTAGCTTTTTGTTTAATTTTTATCTAATATTTCTTCCAAAACGGCGTCCCACAGATGTTTTCTTGCATTTAGCGCTTCTATTACTGCTTTTTGTACTTCTTGCCACGCTTTGGGTATTCCTTTGCATAGTTCTTCTAACATTTGGGAGGCAAGGTGGCTATGGTGCTCGCTATCTAATTGAATGTGACGATTGAGATAGTATTTAAAAGTTTTTAGTTTATCAGGAAATTCTTTTTCAAGTTGGTGAACGATTTGTAGGAACATATCTGGGATTAAATCTTCTCTTCCTAAAGTGAATACAGCAGCTATTAAGTGAGGCTGCTTGGTTTGAATACAAGCAAAAGTAGTTTGCATAAAAGCCATAGGGGCGTGCGGAATATTGGCCCACATAGCTGCTTGCTCAAAAGTAGCTTTTTTTTGCAAAGCATGGATAAAGTTTAGTATGGGAGTGGTATTACAGCCTATCTCTTGCATAGCTTCTAAGTATAATTCAAAATGGCTAATTCTTTTTTCTTTATTAAGGTGTAAATCAGACTCTTCGCCTACAACAATTTCATTAATTAAGTATCGAATGTTAGGATTACCTACAGGTATCCAAGGTATGGAAATACAAGTAAGCTCCGCTTGTAGCGCTTTGAGTAAAGACATAAAATCCCATACAGCATAAACATGATATTCCATAAATTTTTGAAGATGCTTAAGACTTTGAATTTTGAAAAATACTGGGTGTTCAATAAGTTGATTACGCAAGGGATGAATTTCTTTTTTCAGAATGGCAAGGGGGCTAATAAAATTTCCTATATTCTTATTTCTACTAGGCATAATTTTAGGTAATGATTAAAAAATTCATACTTTAATTATAAAAAGTGTAAAAAGTAAAAATATGTTCACTAATTCAATTCATGCGAAACAAAAATATGGAAATTTCTGCTTGCTACGTATTTATACTTAGTAAGCTATTGAAGGCAGGTCTTCTTTTCCTTTATAGTTAGCCACTGCAGTATTTTTTTATCAAATTGAACTAAATTTACGTATGGAGTAAAATTCTTATGCCCTAACATATGGCTAAACAAAGTTTGAAAAAAAGCAAGTCGATTGCGAGCACAGATTTAACTGTTTCTTTCTCAAGAGTACCTGCATGGTTGGAAGGTTTTCCTTCGCCTAGTCAAAATATATTGCTCACTATTTTAACAGTATTAAGCTTTTTGATTTATGCCAATACTATTGCTAATGAATATGCCCTTGATGATGTTTTTGTGGTAACGGGTAATGAGTACACAAAGCAGGGTTTTGCAGGAATTGATGAATTGTTTAGGTATGATACTATGCGTGGATTTTGGGGAGTAGAAGGAAGCCGCACTAAGCTGATTTATTATCGTCCTCTTTCTGTAGTAACGCTTGCAATAGAGTATGGTATTTTGGGGGAAGGGAATCCTCATGTTAGTCATTTTTTCAATGTGCTCTTTTTTGCTGCTACTGTAGGAGTTTTATTTTTACTTTTGCTAAAATTAGGTTTTGCGCAAACGCATGCTTTTTTTATATGCCTACTTTTTGCGGTCCATCCTATTCATACAGAGGTAGTTGCAAATATTAAGGCACGAGATGAAATATTTTCGTTGTTGTTTTTATTAATTTCTTCTTATTTTCTGTTTCAATTTGTCGATGTGCAAAAGCGGATTTATTTAGGGGCTAGTTGGGTGTTTTATGTATTAGCTTTATTATCCAAAGAAAATGGTGTTACTTTTTTAGGTATTCTTCCGCTAGCTTTATTCTATTTTTCAAAATTACCTCTTAAAAAAATTGCTCTTTATATTTTGCCCTTTATAGTTATCTTTATTGCCTATCTTTTATTTCGCAAAGCTTTTATTGGCCTCAATTTTAAAGTTACTGCTGTTTCGGTACTAGATAATTTTTATACTAATGTACCTAAAGCTACCAAATACGCTACCATTTTTTATGTGCTTGGTTTTTATTGGATGCATTTAATTTGGCCCTATCCTCTTACCTGGGATTATTCTTATCGACAAATTCCATATTATACATTTGCAGATTGGCAGCCTTGGCTTTTTTTACTTTTTCATTTAGCTATTTTGATTTGGGCCGTACGAAATGCATTTCAAAAAAATATTATTGCTTTTGGCATTTTATTTTATTTGGCTTCTTTGAGCATTGTTTCTAATTTATTTATTGATATTGGGGGGTATATAGCAGAGCGCTTTCTCTATCAGCCTTCCTTGGGATTTATTATTGCTGCTTACTTTGGAATAATTTTTTTGTATACTTCAATTCTAAACTTTAAAGCTGAAAACTATAAAACGGCAAAGATTCTTTTTATAGCCCCAATTATTGGAATTGTATTGTTATCTAGCTACTTAGTGATTGCTAGAAATGCTGAATGGAAAAATAATGATATTTTGTTTTTAGCAGATATTGAAAAGTCGCCCAATAGTGCTAAAACCAATCAATCCGTAGGAAAGGTTTATATGGACCAAGCTGTTGCCCTAAAAGATACTAAAAATCATGCTAGGATGAAAGAGTTGGCCCAAAAGGCTTTGCCTTATTTGCTTAAAGCCATTTCGATACATAGCCTATACTTTGAGCCCAACGTAGAGTTAGGAAATGCTTACTTAATTTTAGGAGATACGGCTAAAGCTATAGCGCATTGGACACGAGCCTATGAGCTCAATAGTACTCACCATACTATCAAAGATAAAGCTGCGCAGCTGGCAGCCTATTACTACTCCTTAGCAGAAGTAGCTTTGCCTAAGGGAGATTTTAAATATATTAAATCTATGTTAGAAAAAAGTCTATATTTTGATCCTAATAATGCGGTGGCTTGGTCGAACATGAGTTTTTGCAATTTGCAGTTGAATTTGGTAAAGGAAGCGATTCTAACAGCTCAAAAGTCTGTGGCTTTGGATCCTAAAAATCCTGAATTTCGGTTCAAGCTGGCTATTGCTTATTTACGAGATAATAATAAAGAAGCTGCTAGAGCTGAGCTACAGCAAGCACTTGCTCTCAATCCTAATTTTACTCCTGCAAAGCAGGCGCTTGAAGAATTATAAGACTTGGTATTAGTAGTGCAAAATTCTGTTATTTTTTGTACCACCCAAATTCTCATAACTTACCTATTCATATTTCAAATGATTATTTTCCTTCTTGAAAGCTGTAAATTTTTGTCTCAACATATACGCATTCTACTTTTGGTTCCCGTAAATTAGAAAAACTAAAAAAGTATTTAATTATTTATTATGAAGCAGCTCATTATACTTATCCTGTTTTTGCTTAGTTGCTTATGGAGCAAAGCCCAAGTGGGTTCTACTTATTTTTGTGGCGTTGTAAAAGATAGTTTGACAAATGCTCCGGCAGCAGGAGTAGCAGTAGTTGTAAAAAGTGTAGATCCTGGTGTATCGTACAATAAGGTGATTATTACTAATCCCAATGGTGTATTTTGTGATACTTTACCCTATAACCTTCCTACTACTTTGTATACTTTTACTGTTACAGACTGTAACGGGAATCCTATAACGGCGCAGCAATACATTCCAAGTAGACTAAACCAGCGTTTAGAAATATCAGTTTGTACTCGTTCCACGCCTAGGAACTGTCAGGCAAACTTTAGCTATCAGCAATTAGGAAATACAATTGCCATAGTGAATCAATCGCAAGGGGCTCAGCCATTAACCTATAGCTGGTATTTTGGTGATAATACTACTAGCAGTGAAATGCATCCGGTCAAAACTTTTGAAAATCCAGGTATTTATAGTGTTTGCTTGACTGTTCGTGATGCTAATGGATGTTCTAATACAAAATGTGATGCAGTACGGATTACTGCTAGCTGTAATGCTATTATTAACGCAGATACTTTAAGCAATACGAGTACGGTTACTTTTCAGGGGTACTCGCAAGCGAGTAATGTTTCGGTGTGGATGTGGGAGTTTGGGAATGGGCAGCGGGCTACAGGGCAAGTGGTTACTCATACTTTTCCTTCGCCGGGTACCTATAATGTGTGTTTAACGGTAGTTACGACGGATATGTGTACAAGCCGCACCTGCAGTCGGGTTACTATAAGAAATAATAATTGTCGTGCGGATTTTGAGTCTTTTCGTCAGGGGAATACAGTAGGGTTTGAGAACTTTTCGCAGGGTGCAGCTCCTATTACATACACTTGGGATTTTGGGGATGGCACTACCAGTAATGAACCTTACCCAACAAAGACATATGCAAATCCTGGTAGCTACGGGGTGTGTTTGCGCATAAGAGATGCGAATGGGTGTACGAGTACCAAGTGCGATACGGTAGTGATACCGACTCTCAACTGTGCGGCCTATCCGATGGTAGATTTTGCCAATTCGAGTGGGTTTAATTATAGTTTCAGGGGTCAATCTGCGGCGACGAATGTGGCATTGTGGCAGTGGAACATTGATGGTACTTTCAAGCAAGGGCAGAACGTTACGCATACTTTTAGTACGCCGGGCACCAAGAG
>JANWXU010000098.1 GCA_025057395.1 Bacteroidia bacterium
TGCAAGTAGCACGCAAAGTGCGGCTTTCACCACAGGTAATAGCAAAATCACTGCCCGCATCTACTACTAAGTTTGATGCCCCCCCTTTGCATATAATATAACTTTGTTTAGTTAAAGTATCTGCACAATCAGCATCCTTAAGCTTAGCTATTAAAGTTACTGTATACTCTCCATTCTGCCGATAAGTATGAGTAATAGGACCTGCTAACGTAGAAGTGGTGCCATCCCCTAAGCTCCAAAAAAATTGATAGCGTTCAGGGTTAGGAGTGAGATTAGTAAAAGTAGTGGTAAAAGGCGGAGCATTAAAATTAGTTACTGAAGCACTAAAAGCAACCCTAAAATCAGGAGGCAGTACTTTCACTGTAACTTTGGCTCCCGCGGTTTCTCGACCGTTAGTAACAGTTACTGTATATATAGTAGTAGTAGTGGGCCTTGCAGTGGGAGTAGGAGAAAATGGATTATCTAAACCAGTAGTAGGATTCCATATGTAGCGTACATCTGCTTGGTTAGCCCGAGCTTTGAGCACTACACTTTCACCGCACATAATTTCTGCATCAGGACCCGCTTCCACAGTAAGAGCAGGTGCTTTAATGATAATAGGGTAAGGAAAAGAGAAAGGTTGATTATTCAATGGAATCGAAATAGGCAGACCTTGCAAAGTTACATCCAAGTCTGCCATCACATAAATCATCATTGTATCTCGAGGGCCAGTAGGCTCTGTAGGAGTACCAAAAATGGCTCCACAAGCAAAAATTTGAGCAGGATTTCTACCCGGTGTTAATCTACCTGGAATAGGTACTTTGCCGCCCTGTGTATTATCCGCAGGATTACCGCTGTATAAATTAATAGAAAGCCCGCGCGGAATTTTACGAATACTATCTATTCGAATCTCTCGAAAACGTACTGTTGCATTACGTCCTTGAAAAACCGTATCGAATTTTTCAGCTACTACAATTTGTAGGTCTAAGTTATAAGGCTCGCCAACAGTACCTACTGGTGGAGCCTCTGGCGAAAGACAAGCAAGTTTAGGAGTACAAGCATTGCGGTTAGGCGTACATCGCTGACTATACGCCCTTTGCACTAAATATCCTCCTAAGCAAGCAAAAAGTATAAAAAAGAATACTATTTTTTTCATATTACCCTTTCAAAATTTTTCCCAATAAAAAAATTTATCCTATTTATTCAAAATAATTTTGGCTGTATAGCAATGTTCTTGATTTTGTATTACAAGTATATAAACACCACTGGATAAATCACTTAGGTCTAAAGTGACTAAAGATTCTTTAAGCCTTGGCTGCGAATAAACTAATTTACCGTCACTTTGCCAAAGTGCTAGGCTTGAATGGCTAAAATTATTATCTAAAAAGTTAATAAAAAGCATTCCTTGAGTAGGATTAGGATATATAAGTGGTACGTCCCCTTCAGAGTAGCTGCTTATGATTTTAGAGGGTAAAGTTTGAAAAACCGTACTTCCCCACTGCCCCGAAATACTGCCTACATTCATAGAACACATTGTACAATTAGCCCTAATGCGAATTATATAATTAGTATTTGGTAAAAGGCGGCTAAGCTGTACCAAAGTAGTGGGAGCCGGAACTAACATCGTTTGTGCTTGCGCTCCTGATATCCCTAAAGGTTCGTAGGTAAGAATATAACAAACAGCACCAGGTACAGATTCCCAACTAATAGTGGCACTATTTGCTGAAATGGGCTGTGCTCTCACCGCCGCAGGAGCACTGCAGCTTTGCTCTTTATTACAGCGCGCTATTACGGGTACTCTTTCACTTTCACAATTTGCTATAGCCGCAGAAATGTAAAAAGTAGTAGTTTGGTTTAATAATGGAGTAGTTAGCAAATAGGGACTACTTGTAGCTGTAGCTATTAAATTTCCCCCTTGCGGACTATCATACATTCGAATTTCATTGCCTGCCGGAATTCCCATTTGAACAGTAAAAGTTACCGATACATTAGCATTACAATAAAACTCTACCTCAGTACTAGTAGGAGGGGCTGGCGTAGCCTGTAGTACCACCTGAACTCTAGAAGGCGTACTTTCACAGCCAGCGCTCGTCTTTGCTACAAGAACAAACGTTTGTGATTGATTCACAGGAAGGGTGATAACAAACGGTGCATTATTATCTACAGCAAGTACATTACCCTGTAAATTCCTAAGTTCCAAAACAGAAGCAGGTGTAGATAAATGAGCTGAAAAAGTCGCCATACCTCCACTGCTACAAACTCGAATTAAAGGATCAGTTACCTGGGGAGGCGCTGGTACTGCATGAATAACCCCACTGAAATTACTTACTAAACTAGTACATCCATTTTGTACCACATAAGTAGCATAATTTTGAGTTTGCACTAAATTCAAAGTTACTGTATGTATAGTATTTTGTACTCCCATAGTTTGGACGAGGGTACTACCAGGTTCTGTTACTATAAATAAGGTAGAGCCAGGAACCAAATTTTGCAGTGTAAAAGTTAAACTTCCTGCGCCGCATCGACTTACAGTAGCAACCGAGGGAGCCTGGGGTATAGGCAAAATATTTGCTACTACCGGTACTCTGACACTTTGACAAGTACCATCCCCTACTGAAACCCAAAAAGTTGTAGTAGTGGTAATGAAGGGCAGAATTAAAGTATGGTTAGGAGGGCTACTTACATTTATAGGCGAGGAAGCTTGCTCTGAAGAATATAAGTAAACAACATTACTAGGAGATTGTGCCTGAGCAGTAAAGATCCCTCCTCCTGCACCACAACGACTGATGCTGGCAACTATAGGAGGAGAAGGTGAAGCCTTTACCTCTATAGTAAACGGTTCGGAGAGAGAACTACAATTTCCACGCATAGTACGCATAAAAAAGCGAGTTGTAGTAGTAAGAATATAGCTAAAGCGATTAAGGCCACTAACCACTTGACTTTCAATTAACTGGCGTGGATTTTCTTGCCATAGTTCTACAGTAGTACCTGGTTCATTAATGAAAGCTTGTATATTCACTTCGCTTACGCCACAAATCCAAGCAGGAGCTTGGAGTATTGGCTGCTGAGGTTGTGACAAAACTTGTATTGCTACAGGCACTCGCTGGCTTTTACAAATTCCTAATTCTGCTTCTACAAAGAAAAAAGTATTACCACTTACGGTAGGAGTTTCTAAAATATAGGGTGCTGTATGAGCAGTGGCAATTGGATTATTATCCTGTTGGCTTGAATAAAGACGTACAATTGTACCTAAGGGAGAAGCTGTGGCAGTAATATTCACTTTACCCTGCCCACATCGAGTTACCGGGGTAACTACCTCCAGAGTAGGAGTAGGTAAGAAACGAATAGGCACGACTACTCTTTCTGAAAAACAACTGCCTAATTGAGATTGAAGATAATAAGTAAGAGATGGATTTGCATTCGAAATGCTAAATAAATATGGAAAAGTAGTCAAAGTTTGTAAAGGCGATTGGGCATTGTCGCTTTGCCATAAGTGGATATGGCTAGGAGTAGGAGAAGCAGTTTGTACACTAAAATGTAAACTTTGGCCCTGGCAAACAGTCTGTGGTAATACACTAGGAGCCCCAGGTACAGGCAATACGTTTACACTAAAACTTACTCGGTTGCTTTCACAGCCTGTTTGGTTATCTTTAGCACTTAACCAAAAGGTAGTATTACTACTAAGAGTACCTAATGTAAGAACATAGGGAGATAAAATACTTTGTAAGGGTGTAATAGCACTTGCAGTAGAATATAAGTGCAAGGTAGTATTCACGCTATTAGGATACGCAATGGTAATAGTTAACTGCCTAGCACCACAAATATCGTAGTTAGTAACTGTTGGAGTTAAGGGTAAAGGCAAAATCTGAATCGGCAAGGGCATTAGAGTAGAGGGGCAGTTGTTACTACTTATCACTTCTACATAGTAGGTAGTAGTTTGATTTACCATTCCCCAATTTTGAAAGACAAAGCTAGGCCCTCCACTTACTGCAGCTAAAGGTTGGGAACCTGGAATTGCATAAAGCCTTGCCTGAGAACCATTTGTAGAAACCACAGTAAAGGTTACCGTGCCCGCACCACATCTTTGTAATGGTGAAGGAGTAATTGAAAAAGTAGTAGGCGGCTCTACAGTTACCACAAAAGGAGTACGCAAACTACTACAGCCATTAACTTCTACCTCAGCATAAAAAGTAGTAGTGGTATTGATAAAGGGTAAAATAACTTCAAAAGGAGAAGTGCGTCTTTGTGCTATTTCCACGCCTCCCTGTGCAAGATTGAAAACGCGCAATACCTCAGTACTGGGAGGTAAGAAAATAGGGCGTATGGTTGCTACACCACCTTGGCAGAGAGTAGTTGTAGGTATTTGGGGCGCACTAGGCAAAGGAGTAACAAAAATTTCTGTAGTGGAAGTAGCTACACAACCATTAGCAGCCCTTACTTCCAGAGTATATATTCCTGCTTGAAGAGGCTGGGCATTTTGCAAAAACAGCACTGGATTCGAAGAAAAGTAATTATTGGGTCCACGCCAAGTATACTGAGCAAAATTGCCAGGCGCCGTGTAACTTATATCTTTTCCTTGGCAAACCACTTGCCTAACGGGCAAGGAAAGCATAGGTACTTCTAAAATCGTAATAGCTACACCTACTTTTTCGCTTTCACATTGCAATTGTGCATCAAAAGAAGAAATGTAATAAGTGGTACTAGTAGTAACAGTGCTCGTATTCCAAGCTAAAGGAGTTTGAGTAGTTTGAAAAATAAGTTGCTGTGAAAAGTTATATATTCTAAAACTAGTAGCACTGGCAGAACTATGAGTAGCTTCAAGTGTAAAAGCGGCAGCACCACAGTGACTCAAATTACTGGAATTAACGAGAGGGGGCCTAGGAGGAGGTGCTACTGCTACTACAAAAGGTTGCTTTTCTCCCGCACAATTTGCTTGAACAGCCTCTACTAAATAAGTAGTAGTTGTGCTTACCAAGCCAACATGCCATAGCCACGGATTCTGGGTAATAGTTGCAATTTTATTTTGATTGTGGTAGATATTAAGTGCAACACCATTGGGTTGTGGAGGCAAGGGTATAGAAAGAGAATTTCCTTGACAAATTGTTTGCGGAGCAATAATTGGAGTAACCGGGGGAGGAGTCACAATAATACTAAATGGTACTCTTTGGGTAGTACACTGAGGGGCCTCTACATTTATTGCTTGCAAATAATAAGTAACGGTAGTTGTAACAGATACATTCATCGCTCCCCCTAAAGTTTCAAGAATAGGAATACCTCCATTAGGCTGGGTAAATAGTAATATTCTATCATTAGCTAAAGCATTATTTACAGTAAATTCTACAATACCTGCTCCACAACGGCTAAGATAAGAAACAGCAGGTGACAATGGCATACGCTGTACAATAGCACTCACAGCAATACGCTGACTCTGACAACCACTACTGCTAGCAGCTATATAAAAAGTAGTAGTTTGAGTAATAGGGGGCGTAGTTAAAGTAAATGGTAATGTACTACTGCTTGCAAGCGGTAGAGCTGCCTGAGCACTTTCAAAAAGAAATACCTCATTAACAGCACCTCCAGCGAGAGGACTAAAAGTAACCACCCCCATGCCACATCGAGTTACAGGACTTACTATTGGTGGGGCAGGCTTTTGCGTAGGATCAATAAATAACGTTACTTTAGTACGGGTATTACTTACGCAATTTCTATTGAATGACTCTAAGTAATAATCCGCTAAAGTAGTTCCAGTAGGAATAGGTAATAAGAAAGAAAACGGCTGTGAATTATCTTCAGCTATAGGAAAACCCCCTATACTTTGAGTATACAACCTTACCCCTTGCACAGAGGGGTCTGTTTGTACTCCTTGCAAAAAGTATTGTGAAGCACCCTCACATATGCCAATCAAGGAGTTGGGTAAAACTGGAGGCAGCGGAGTAGACAATATTTCAATATTCAAAGGACTTCGAGAACTTTCACAGCCATTTTGCCTATTGCGCAAAGAATAATAAATGTTTTGACTTTGACTAAAAGTATAAGTCAAATTGTTAGGGGGTAGTACCTGCAAAGGAGCGCTGGAATGAGCATCGGCATATAAAACAATTTCAAAATTAGGGTCATTTATCAAAAAGGTGTGGCTTATGGAAGTATTGCAAGAACTAAGGCTCAATGGGGAGGGAGCAGAAGGAGTAGGAAATACATCAATATTTGCAGCAATCCTCGAACTATTACATTGTCTTGTTGTTTCAAAAAAATCAAAGTAAAAGGTAGTAGGAAAAGTAGCAGTAGTAACAAACTGAAAGGGTAAACTCGATAGACTAGCAATGGGAGTAGTAGCATTTGCACTTAAAAAAACTCTAGCGATAGTATTTGCAGGTAGAGCTGCACTAGGTAAAATGGTAAAAGTAACTATACTGCCAGCACAAGCCTGCAAGCGGTTAACAATAGGCACGGGTAAATTATTTTCAAGAGTAATAATAACAGGGACTCTTTCACTTTTACAGTTATTTTGAAAATTGAAGCTTTGAACAAAAAATGTAGTGGTGGTAGTAATGTAGGGTGTGGTAATTAAAGCAGGATTACCACCCGCAGTAGCAAAGGGTTCATTAGCAACAGGAGTAGTATATAAAGCTATAGCTTGCCCTCCTGCACCTTCTTGCTGAATGGTAAGCGTAACCATAGAAGCCTGACAAATAGAAACGGGAGCCACCTTAGGAGCCGCAGGAGTACTAAGCACTTCAATACGACTACTTACTCTAGGGCTGACGCAGTTACTTGCTATATCTATAGATTCAAAGTAGAAAGTTGTTGTAGTATTCAAAAAAGGAGTTTGCCAGCTGCAAGCGGATAAACAAACTACTGAATCTACGGAGAAAAGGTTTATATCTAATATTCTTACTTTTTTACCTGTAGCATTTAGGATATTCAAAAGAGCTTTACTGCCCTGACAAATACTTACACTTTGCACCATAGGAGTCATTACTCTAGGAGCTACTACTATTGGTACAGCAAGCGTATCACTTGGACAAAGGTTATTAGTTTGAACAAAATAAAAAGTAGTGCTTTGACTAATAGCTATTTCTACATTAGTAGCCCCTCTATATAATTGCGCAATAACAGTATTGCCCAAGTAAGAAGAATACGCTTTGACTGTATCCGCTTCAAAATTAGGGGGTAATGCGAAGCTTACATTTCCTGGTCCACAAAGCTGTACAGGGCTTACTATTACCTGGGGTTTAGGGGGTCTTTGCAAAACTCTTGCAATGATAGGTATACTTTCCGAAAAACACCCATCATTACTAGTGCGAAGGTAAAAAGTAGTAGTAGTAGCGACGGAGGTTTCAAAAATAGCAAAATTTGCCCTTTGGCTCTGTAGTACTTCTTGGTTCTGGGAAAGAAGTTCTATAGCAGTACCACCAGGTCTTCCTTGCAACGCAGTAATCGTAATACTTCCACTACCACAGCGTGTAAGTATGGAAGTTGCTGTAGGCGGAGCTGGTCTTTCATGAATATAAACTGTTAATAAAGTTCTTTCTCGAGTGCTGCAGCCACTTTGGGTATTAATAGCTTCTAGCCAAAATCTTGTAGTAGTAGTAAGGTTATTGAGAATAAAAGTATGGGAAGGACCTAAGCTTTCTTGTAAGGGTTCGCCGCCGCTACGTTGTGAATATAAGCGGATAAGGGTATTAGGACTAGCACTGATTGAAAACGAGATATTGCCTGCACCACAGCGATGTACTTGGTTACTCGAGACTTCAATGTTGGGTAATGGTAATACGGTAATACTTGCGGGCTTACGATCACTTTCACAGCCTAAGCCTGAATGAAATACTGAAGCATAAAACGTAGTATGAGTAGTAATATTATTAAGCGTGAAAGTATAAGGAGCAGAACTACTAACTGCCATAAGCTGCCCGTCTTGTGGCGCATCGTATAAACGAATTTCTGTACCAGCCGGACTGCCCATATTTGCCGTGAGAGTAACTATGCCCCCTCCACAGGTAGTTATTGAATTTATTTGTGGAATCGATAGGTGAATAACTTCAATTCGTAAAGGTACTCTTTCACTTTCGCAGTTACCATAAGCAGCAGAGAAATGATAAGTTGTGGTGGTAGTTATATTGTATATAGGAAATAAGTAAGGTGCCATAGGACGTGTATCTAAAGGCTCTGCGTCTTGCATACTTTCATACATTCGAATTTCAGGTGCTAGAGCATTATTAGGCAATACAGTAATTATTGTTTGCGCTGCCCCACAAAGTCGAATATTCTGCACTATAGGTGGGTTAGGTTTATTAACAATTTGAAAAAACACGGGCTTCAAAGTAGTACATCGGGTTTGTTGATTAATAACCTGCACATAATATGTAGTAGAACTAGTTAAGATAGGAGTAATAAGAACAAAGGGTTCTGTAACGGCACTACTTAAAACTGTTCCCAAGGGATCTTGCAGCAACCGTACTTCTGTGCCTACGCTGGGATTAGGTATTTGAACACTAAAACTAATTTTTCCACTGCCGCAACGAGTAAGCTCTTTGGTATTAATAAAAGGCTCTTGGGCAGAAAATATAGTTACAGAAGCAGCAGAACGTACTAAGCTTTCGCAGCCCGTTCGAGAGTCTACGGATACAAAGTAATAGGTAATAGTTTGATTAGCCGCTGTAGAAAAAAGAAAAGGTTCTCTTTCCAGAGTTGCTACAGGTCTTGTTCCTTCGCTTTGAGTATACACTCTTACAAAGTGCCCTTGGGGAACACCTAAAGCAGTAAAAGTAACTAACCCAGTCTCACAGCGCTGAATGTTTTCTACAATAGGTGGAGTTGGCCCCTCTGAAAGCTGCACTACCACAGGAGTACGGGTAGTACTAGCACAACCATTAGCACTGTATCGGGTGCTTAAAAAGAAAGTAGTGGTAGTAGTAAGTTCGGGTGTTTCAAAAACATAAGGCGAGGTAGCATCCACTGCCAGCGGCTCACCCCCAAAAGGGGTTGCATATAGCAGTACCTCATCGCCGGGAGGAATATTCATAAAAGCAGAAATACTTACTTTTCCTGCTCCGCATCGACTAATATTTTGGGCTATAGGAGGTGCGGGTGGATTAATTGCTGTCGCCGTAACCTTCATACGGCTCGTACTACTACAACCACTTTGAGAAAAATAGCTACCTATCCAAAAATCTTGAGTTTCTCCCGCCATAAGGGTAGTAGTAAGCTCGTTGATACCCACGGCTATAGGCTGCCCTCCCTGCTCTTGAGTATATAAATGGACTTCGTCCCCCGAAGGATTACCCATTGTAACACTAAAGGTAACATTTCCACTACCACAGATAGTTACATTAGTATTTTCTACACTAGGAGTAGCAGGAGTAGTAGTTACTTGTACAAAAACTGGGGTGCGGGTACTGCTTTCACAATACCCAAGCCTAGTAGAAAGATAAAAAGTAGTAAGAGTTGTAACAACAGGCGTAGTAAGCAAATAAGGGGCATTAGAAGTAGAATCAATAGCTTGGGTAGCTTGCTCTTGGGTATATAAATATATTGTAGTACCGGGAACTAAGCCCATAGTTGCTGTAAAAGTCGCTACCGAGCTAGCACATAAATTTATCGAAGAGGCTGTGGGCGGCGAAGGAATAGGAGAAATATTTACTTCTAAAGAAGTGCGAGTAGGAGAATAACAATCTGTTAGTACATCCACGGTTTGCAGATAAAAGGTAGTAGGACCTGTAATATCTGGAGTAATAAGCTGATAAGGAGCTGCATTGGTAAAAGTAATTACAGTGCTTGAAAAGGGTGAATCATAAAGCATAATTGTACTTCCTGCCGGGTTACCCATAAAAGCAGTGATAGTTACTGGCCCCGGTCCACAGCGCGCATAGGCAATTGCAGTTGGGGGAGCGGGAGGCAAACTGCAAACTAAAGAATCTCCAAATTTTATAATATATGCATCGCTAATACCAGCAAAAGATTGCATAAATTGCCCAGGCTGTTGCAAAAGGGGTAGATTGGAACTACTACTTCCTGCTACCAAAACAGCATTATGACAATCATCAATGGTAATGCCTTTAGCAAAGTCTAAACCCGTAGAGCCTAAATAAGTAGACCAACTCAAGCTACCTGTACTTACATGAAAGCGCGTTAATAGAATATCTTCTGCACCTGCCAAAGTAGTATTTTGGAAAGGTCCTCCTGATTGCAAAGGAATATCTAAACTACTGGTTTTACCTACCGCTAACCAATAATTAGGAGGCATGTATTGCAAACTTTCCAATAGATCAGACCCTGTACTTCCACCCAAAGCGGTTGCCCAAAGCAAGGCACCTGTAGAATTGAAGCTTAGAACCATTGCATCCCAAAAGCCTGCCAAAGCTTGAGAATACTGATTAGTATTTTGAGTAATAGGAAAATCATTGCTAGCTGTTGCTCCTATTATGCACACTGTATTATTAGGCGCTACTTTAATATCGGTTACAACTTCATCGCTACTTCCCCCATAAAAGCAACCCCAATTATAAATACCGCTACTTGTAAATTGCATTATAAAAGCCTCGCTAGCTCCACTACCACTATAAGCCTGATAATATTGCCCAGCATTTTGAGTAATAGGAAAATCAAGACTAAAGGTAGTTCCTGCTAGGTATATTAAGTTACCTGTGCTACTAAAAGCAACACTATTTACTCGGTCTTGGTCAGTTCCTCCTACATAGGTAGACCAAAGTAGATTATCTTGGTCATCAAGCAAAAATAGAAAACCATCCCCTGTATTTCCGCCAAAGGGTTGGTTGTACTGCCCAGGGTTGTTGGTTATAGGAAAGCTAGTACTGGTAGTAAAACCAACACAAGCAACTTTATTATCAGGTGAAATAGCTATTTTCAAAACTTCATCGAAAGAATTACCCCCTCCGCCTAAGTAAGTAGACCATAATAATGCACCATCGGTATCCAATTTCGTAATAAAACCATCACTATAAATGCCGTTTACTCCTTGAAAGCTTTGGGTATATTTGCTAGAATCATTAGTATAAGGGAAATTACTACTAAAAGTAGTACCTCCTACATAAACTTCACCATTCGAATTAACAGCAATAGTAGTACCAAAATCGTCTTCATTTCCGCCTAAATAAGTAATCCATAGTAGCTGCCCACATTTATTAAATTTAGCTACCCAAGCTTCGGCATTTCCTTTGTGAATAGGCTGCCATGCACCTGGTAAAATATTAATATCGTTACTATAAGTAGTGCCTGTAATATAATTAGCACCTACTAGATCAGTGGCAACAGCTTCTGCATTATCTGGTTGGCTACCCCCTAAAAAACTGGCCCATAAGATAGGGTCAATAATTAAAGTCTTTTGTTTGTCGTAATTTTCAAGAGTGAAACTCCAAGTTTCAGTTTCTGTATTGTAGTACCAATTGGCATTTAAAAGATTTGCTTTTGCGCTTGAAAAAGGAGAATATTTTGTAAGCTCAAAATTTTCTACCGAAAAGGCTACTGGTTTAGTTTGAACAACATAACCATTGGGGAAAGAAATTTTTTGATGTTTTTCTTCTTCACTAAGTAAAATTTCTTGCGCTCCTTGAATTTTTAATTGAATATCTCTGGGATTAGCACCAGGATGTAGCACAAAATCATATTCGAAAACTAAATCTTTGGAACTAGAGCCCCCAGGGGACTTTGATGGAATAGAATAAACTAAATCAATTTTAGGATAAACATTTTTTATCCAAACTCTTTGATAAGTGGCTAATTGAGCTCGAGTACCTTGAGTGTAAACATTTACAAAAGGAATGGATTTTTCTAAAAATACAACCTGAGCATTAGGATTAGCTTCCACCAATTCAAAAGCTAAGCGATAAACCTGAGTACTATAATAAGAATTATACGTACCCAATTTAGAAGCAGAAGCTTGAAAAAAATCTAGGGTAAAAGTGTTACTTGCAAAATTTGCTCTGATATTTCCGTTTTGGAGGGTAAAATAATTATCAAATGGTGCCCTTGGTAGAAAATAAGTATTTTGAGCAAGCCCTTTAGCCCCAAGTAGCAAACTTAAGTAACTAGCGCTCAACCAAAAGGCAAGGGTAAATTTTAGTATGATTTTCTTCATATTTTATCCTTCTGATGCTTTTCCAAATTAAGAAAAAAATGAAAAATGCTTATGCATCACAGTTTATAAAAGTATTAATTGCATGAAAAAAGTATATTAACTTTTTCGAACCTTATTACTTCTCAGTGCCTTAGTATTTTTGAGTTGATGCTTTTTATTCAATTTTTGAATAAAATTTCTTGGGGAAATTTAATTTTTTATAGATTTTTATAAAAATTTTTAGTTGTATGTCCAACGAAGGAAGAGAAAGAGACCTAGTTTTAGCGCCTAATGAATTTGCATTCATTTCAGACCAAACAAAAGGCAATATTAATGTATATGTAGGGCCTTATAAAACAAGCCTTGCCAATACAGATAAACCTGTCATTTTTGATGAAAAACTTAAGCGATTTGTGATTTGTAATCTAGAAACGGCCATTCAAACTTTCATCACTGCGCCTGAAGGGTGGTATATTGTTTTGAAAAATCCCCCTATCGATGGTAAACAGCCCAAACTAGGTACTACCAATAGTCTATCTGAACTAAATATTGGCCGTAAAATTAATATTCCAGGCCCAGTTAGTTTTGCATTATGGCCTGGTCAAATGGCAAAGGTAATTAAAGGACATTATCTTCGTTCTAACCAATACCTGGTGGTAAGAGTTTACGATGAGGAAGAAGCTAAAAATAACTGGGCCCATTCCGTTATCAAAACCAAGGAGGGGAAAGACGCCGAATTAATGAAAAAACAAATTGAAAATCTTACTATAGGTCAACAATTGATTATTAAGGGTACGAGCGTATCTTTTTACATTCCTCCTACTGGGGTAGAAGTGGTAAGAACAGAGACAGGCGAATATGTAAGAGAAGCGGTTACCCTAGAAAGATTAGAGTACTGTATTTTGCTAGACGAAAATGGTAACAAACGTTATGTAAAAGGGCCAGATGTGGTTTTTCCGCAGCCTACCGAAGATTTTATTGAACAAAAAGGACAGCGTAAGTTCAAGGCTATTGAACTCAGTGAACTCTCAGGTCTATATGTTAAAGTAATAGCCCCTTACGAAGAAAACGGTATTACTTACCAGGAGGGACAAGAATTATTCATCACGGGAAAAGAACAAATGATTTACTACCCTCGCCCCGAGCATGCAATTATCAAATACGGAGAGCATGAAAAGGTATTTGCTATTGCCATTCCCAAAGGAGAAGGTCGCTACTACCTTAACCGGCTAACAGGAGTTATTTCTTTAAAGAAAGGACCTTGCATGTTTTTGCCAGACCCTCGTACAGAGGTTTTGGTTAGAAGAATTATTGAACCTCACAAAGTAGTGCTTTGGTACCCCGGTAACCAGGAGGCTTTGGAATATAATCTAATGCTAAAAGAAATGATCCAAGACCGACCTACTAATTTTGTAGAAGAACAAGCCTTTCAACAAAAAAGACAAAAAGCAAATATACCGGTTTATCAACAAAATGTGCAAACGCCTGAATTTGCAGGAGATACTCTTGTAAGAAAAACTCAGTTCACCCCCCCGCGTACTATCACTATCGATACTAAATATGATGGGGCTGTTTCGATATCAGTATGGGACGGCTATGCAGTACAAGTAATTTCTAAAACAGGAGAAAGAAAAGTGCTCAAGGGCCCTATTACCTACCTACTGGAATACGATGAGGACTTGCAAGTAATAGAACTTTCCACAGGAACTCCTAAATCTGACGCCCAACTCTATAGGACAGTATACCTTCGAACCTTAAATAATAAAGTTTCTGATGCCTTTACAGTAGAATCTTCAGACTTTTGCCCTATTAACATTCATTTATCTTACCGTCTTAATTTTACTGGGAATGAAAATATTTGGTTTAGTGTGGAAAATTATGTAAAGTTTTTAACTGATCATTTACGCTCTCGTATTCGAACTGTTAGTAAGAAACATACAGTAATGGATATTTTTGCTAATGGTACACAAATCATTCGAGATCATATTTTAGGTGAAGCTGTGGAGGGTAAACGACCAGGATTATATTTTGAAGAAAATGGTATGCACATATACGATGTAGAAGTGCTAGATATCAAAATTCTAGACCCTACCATTGAAAAGCTGCTTATTCAGACGCAACAGGATATAATGCACCAAAAATTAGATATCGATAAGGCGGAGCGCCATTTGGAATACACTGACCGAAAAGAATCCATAGAGCAAAAAATTGCGGAATTAACTTCTGAAACCCTAAAAACCAAAATAAATTTACAAAAAGAAGAAGTAAGAAAACAATTGGAGCTAGAATTAGAAAGAGTTCATTCTGAAATACAAATTCAGGAGGAAAAATATAATTTAGAACTTATTAAGCAACGACATCTGGATGAGACCAACCAAAGAGAATTGCAAAGAACCAAGCTAACTAAAGAGCTAGAACTTGCATTTGAAAAAGAAAAAAACGCCTTGCAATTAGAATTGATACAAGCCTATACCCAAGAAACAAGAGAAAAAGCCAACGCTATCAGTCCTCATTTAATTGCAGCTTTACAAGCTTTTGCAGATAAATCCATTGCAGAAAAAATGGCTGCCTCTATGGCACCACTTGCTATCTTGGGCGGAAGTTCCGTAGCCGATGTGCTAAAAAAGCTCCTTAAGGGCACAACATTAGAAAATGTACTAGATAACTCTACCCTCTCTGGAGAAATAAAGTAAAACATTACCCCCTATCACAACTAACTTGACACAGTAAATTACCCGCTGTATTTTTACAAGCAAAAAGATTTTGATT
>JANWXU010000099.1 GCA_025057395.1 Bacteroidia bacterium
TTACAAATTGTCCTTCTAGCAATATCATACTTCTTTCACCGAGCATTGCTTTTACGGCGACTGCCGGCACAGGAATTCTGGCTGGCTTACCAATAATTTTGCCCACTATTGCTCCAAATTGTCGGTTAGTTAAAATTTCAGGAGCAGTAAGATTTATAGGACCATCTAAATTAGGTTGTTCAATAATCCAAAGAAATAAGTTGATAACATCTTTGATATGTATCCACGGAAAGCCTTGCTTACCACTTCCTAAATAACCTCCTGCATAAAATTTGAAGGGAGCAAGCAATCGAGGAAAAGCACCTTCTGTTTTATCCATTACAATTCCTATGCGCGTAATTACCGTTCTAATAGAAGCATTTTTAGCTGCTTCCTCCCATTTTACACACGTTTGAGCAAGAAAGTCTTTTCCAGGTGGAGCACTTTCATCTACCACTTGAGGATTTTGAGTTCCATAGTACCCTACAGCCGAGGCAGAAATAAAAAGTTGGGGCTTGTATTCCGAAGTATTAATAAAATGACTACAAGCTTGAGTAGCATGTAAGCGACTTTCTAAAATAATTTTTTTATAAGCATTAGTCCAAGGGTGGTCTATGATACTGGCCCCTGCTAAGTTAATCACCACGTCTATATTACCTACTGCTTCAGGAATTATTTTTCCATTCCAATGCACATAGTCCACACTTTTAGAAGAATGAGAGGGTTTTCGCGTTAAAACCACCACTTCATCGCCACGCTCAATAAATGCATGGGTTAAGTGCTTACCAACCAGCCCTGTACCACCTGTAATTAAGATTCGCATAATATATTAACGTTATTGCCAACAGTAGGTAAAAATAAAAAAATCGTTTGGAATTTAACTACTTTGTAGATATAATTGACTCTTTGACAATTGTACCCGCTTCTATAATAACACCACTTCCAATTGTTAAGCCTGGTAATATAATGGTACCTGCACCAATATAATTTTGGTCTCCAATAATGGTATTAGCCCCCACCATTACACCAGCTTCTATGGTATTAGCAGAACCTAAACGAGCGCCTAATTCTAAAACCACGTTAGCACCTATATAATTCAAAGCCTCCATCTGCACTTGGGGAGCTAGAGTAGAATGAGCATGAATCACGTTACCAGCCACATAACTACAGTGCCTTGAAACATAAGCCTTAGGATGAATAATAGTAATTGGAAATCGCTTAGTCTGCTCATACAATTGCTTAAGTAAAGATAGGCGCAAATTAGCATCTGCCACAGCAATAAAGAAGTCGGTTTCGTCTCTTTGGAGTAATTCCATATTTTCCTTTAAAAAGAGAGGACCTAAAACAGGAATATCATAAATTTCTTTACTCTCTCTTTTTTTTTTAATGGTACTTTCCTCGCTGTTTTCTACTTCCATAAAACCATATACAAGTATATCTTGGGCTTCCAGGTTATCTGCTACGTATCTGGCATGCAAGCCTTCACCTATAATTATAACAGGACGCTTAAACATAGCCATCAAAATAGATATTTTTGACAAAACAAAAAAGCTTAGAATAGGTTTATCGTCACTTGAAAATTTTATTAATAGTCTACCCTAGCCTGAGGAATTAGTTTTTGAATACTTTTGCGCTTTTCTACAGGAATAGGATTACCTCCTAGGTAAAGCTCCTCAAGTGCCATTAGTCTTGAAATTTCCAGGGGTAAATTTTTGAGCTTATTGTTATTCAAGTACAAAACCTTTAGAGAATAAAGATTACCTATCTCTGTAGGCAGCTCATCGAGCAAATTATTTCTAAGGTCCAGTTTTTGAAGACTAGTTAATTCACAAACTACCTTAGGTAAATTTGTAAATCGATTATCGGCTAAATATAGCCAAGTTAAATTTTGTAGTTGTGCTATGCAGTCGGGTAATCGAGAAAGCATATTTTCTTCTAGGTCTAAAAACTGCAAGTTTTTAAGCTCGCAAATA
This sequence comes from Bacteroidia bacterium, assembly GCA_025057395.1. Taxonomy (GTDB): domain Bacteria; phylum Bacteroidota; class Bacteroidia; order J057; family JANWXU01; genus JANWXU01. The sequence goes on from JANWXU010000099.1 coordinate 1,953, forward strand.
GCGGTAGGTAATTCCTGAAACTGATTCTTGGAAAGAATAAGCTCTTCTAGATTCTCCAATTTTGCTATCTCTGCAGGAAGCTTACTTAAACCACAACCCAATAAACTCAATTCTTCTAGCTGCGTCAATTTACCAATAGTAGTGGGTAAAGAAACTAAGGGAACCTGTTCAAGACGTAAAACTTTTAGTCGTGATAATTTAGCTACCTCGGGAGAAATTCTGGAAATAGGATTTCTACTTAAATCTAAAACCTCAATTTCTGCTAAGGTATATAGCTCAGCAGGTAAGTCACTTATTTGATTTTTTTCAATTCTTAGCTTTTTTAGATGGCGTAATTTAGATATATCTGTAGAAATACGAGTAAGGTGGTTACGTGCTACGTCAAGTACTTCTAATTTGGGGAAAGTAAATATTTCAGGCCCCAGTGTAGTGAGCTCATTATCTTCGAGTATCAATACTTTAAGATTTCGAAAACGAGTAATCGAAGGAGGAAGATTCTTTAGCTTCTTTCTAGCTAAGTCCAAATAAGTAACCTTCTCAGGTTCTTCAAAAGCCGCTTCCAATGTAGTATAGCGGCCCCCTTGTTGCGCTAGCAGCTCAAAAAATAAAATGCATAATAAAATACAATTCATTACTAACCAAGGCAACATTCCCTCAAGTTTGACTTAAAAAAAAAATCGATATAAAATTATACTTCAAATTTAAAATGCACTCATTTTGTACAGTTTTTGTGGGGTAAAAACAAAGTTTCATGCTATACGTAAAATTTGTTGGTACTTATTCCTATTTTTGTAAAAAAAAGTTATGAAATTCGAAGAACCTGAAGTAGCGGCTACACCCCAAAATAGCTCTAAGAATATTATTATTATCATACTCAGTAGCTTATTGCTTTTAATAGGAGGGGGCGCAGCCTATCTGTATTTCTCAAAAGAAAAAGAAATACAAAAAGCAGCTATTAAAAACGAAGATTTAGAAAAAGAAATTCAAGCGCTTAATGAAGATATTAAAGAAATGGAAGCACAGCTGGTCTCTTCCAATAAAGAGAAGGAAGAAATTCAAAAAGAACTAAAACTTTTGCAAGACAAAATTACCTACTACAAGGTTCAGATCACCAAGTTAATGGAAGAAGGGAAAATTGCTAAAGAAGAAAGAGATAAATATAAAGGCCAACTGGAACAATTACAATACTACAACGAAAAGTATCGCCAAAAGATACAGGAGTTAGAGGAAGAAATTAAGCGACTTGCGGCAGAAAATGTTGACTTAAAAGCAGAAGTTCAAAAGAAAGATAGCGCTAACCAAAAATTAGCCCAAGAAAATTTGTATAAATCTAGAAAAATTGAAGAAGCAAGTGTATTAACAGCTACTGATTTTGAGGTTAAGGGAGTTTATCGTTCGGGCAAAATTCGAGAAGCAGAAAAAGGGCCAGTTCTAAAAAGAAGAAAGCTTAATATCTTACAAGTATGTTTTAATATTGTTCGAAATGCCGCTGCTACGAAAGGACCACGCACCCTATATATGGTGCTCAAAGATCAAAATGGTCAAACATTAAGTCCAGTAGGGAAAATTATAGTGGAAGGTAAAGAAATAGACTATTCAGCACTAACTAAAATTACATACACTGGAGATACCCAGCCTGCTTGCCTAGAATTCAATGCACCCCAAGATAAGTACTTAGAAAAAGGCAACTACGCAGCATTTATTTACTGCAGCCAAAGCAACAATCCGACTAGTTGCTATAAAATAGGAGAGGAGTATATAACTCTACAATAAAGATAAATTACAAAAAATAAACTAAGGCTTAGCTGTTTTTGCGTTCATAGCTCTCTCCCATTGAGTGTGATTCCAAAGAGTATGGATGAGCTCTATGTACCTAGAATCGGGTATAAGACTGCGGCGTTGCATCATTCGCCTAGCCATTTCTATTGCTTGCGCTAAATCAAAATCTTCAAACCCTGCACTTCCTCCCCAGCTAAAAGAAGGAATCCATTTAGGGGGGAAACCAGCACCAAAAATATTAGCAAAAATTCCAACTACAGTTCCTGTATTAAGCATAGTGTTAATACTTGTCTTACTATGGTCTCCCATAATTACTCCACAAAATTGTAAAGCGGTAGGCACATAGGTACGCTGAGGATAATAGAAAAGCTTTACAGTGCTGTAATTATTTTTAAGGTTTGAGCAATTTGTACCCGCGCCCAAATTACACCAGCTTCCAATTACCGCATTGCCTAAAAAGCCATCGTGGCTTTTATTAGAATAAGAATGCATATTTACATTTGAAACTTCACCACCTACTTTACAAAAGGCACCAATAGTAGTTTCAGAACGAATAATTGCCCGAGGACTAATGATAGCATTTTCCAATATTGCAACTGGCCCTTGTATTATGGCCCCTTCTTGAATACAAACATTTTCACCAATATAAATGGGTCCTTTAGTGGCATTCAGGGTAGCATCCCAAATTTGAGCATTTTTTCCTATCCAAATATTTTCTTGAGCATAAATTTTAGTGTATTTATCTTGCAAGGGCTGAGTATCGGGCGCATTCAACTTCCAAAGAATAAAGTCTTCTTGGATACTTTTACCATTCCAAAGAAAAAGTTGGGGTAAAGATTCTAGCAGAACTATCGAAAAAGGTAAGGAAATAGGAGGCTGCTCAATGGCTACTTGGTAAAGATCTTGCCACGTTTTTATTCCTTCTGCACTTTGCACTTTACAAAAAAGAAGTAACTTATTGTTTTGTGAAAAAACTGCACCTTCTTTAGGCAACTTATACACAAGCCAATCAACTAGTTCTTTAGTAGGTAAAACTTGACTATTAATGAAAAGAGTGGGCTGCTTATTGGCAATAAACTCTGAAAAAAGAGCAGCACGATAATCGCATAGCCAAAGAGTAGGATTTTTTCTTAGAAGGAGCTCCCACTTCTGGAAAAGTGTAAAAATTCCTAGTTGAAAATGAGCTATAGGACGTGTATAACTAAGGGGTAAAAAAACTTCGGTGCTACTAGAATCTTCAAATAAAACAAATTCCATGCCGCCAGCAATAGTATTATTTTATAATAGAATTATTGATTATTTTCTCAGCTTTGCAAGCTCTTGCAAAGCTTGACTATTTTGTGGAACTACTTGTAATATACTTTCATAAACAGCCCTTGCCAATTCATATTCTTGATTTTGAGTAGCTACTTTTGCAAGCTTAAACTTAAGTTCTATAGCCATGGGTTGCATTCGAATTGCTTTTTGTAAATACTGTTTCGCTTGTAAATATTCTGCTTTAGCAATTAGGGTGTCTGCAAGCGTAAGTACAGTTTTCAAATAAGCAGCTTGTGCCTGGGGATAAAAAGGATTTACTTTTATTATGTATTCAAAATTTTTTTCAGCCTCTAATAACTCATTTGCTCGCAGATAAGTAAGCCCTAAATTGTAACGATAATTTAGAGCATTAGGCTGCAAAGATACTGCCTTTTGTAAGGCATAAATAGCTTTTGAATAGTTTTTATTTTGAGCGTATAAACTTCCTAAATTAAACCAAGCCAGGTGCAAAGTTGAATCTAAATTTAAAGCATGGGTAAGTTCTTTTTCTGCGTTGTGCCATTCTTGTTTTTGGAAATAAACTCTTCCTAAATCGCAATGAGCTTTTGCATAGTTAGGATAAAGGACTAGAGCCCGCTGTAAAAAATAAGCGGCACTATCTAAATATAAATTTCTTTTAGGCAAAGGCAAACTCTGCCTTTTAGCAAACATAAGATAAGTAGCACCTGCCGCATGGTTGAGATGAACATTGTTAGGGCTTTTTTGAACATCAGCTAAAAATAAAGTATTATTATTTTTCCATTCTTTATTTCTTGCCCAAACTAGCCTAATGTCTAGCCCTACTGCAAAAATAGAGATACCCCAAATAATAGGCGATAAATAAGTTAACTTTTGTAAGCGGCACCATTGATAGCCATGCCATAAACTATTAGCCAGCGCTACACATGCCCCTAGTGAAGGAAGAAATAAAAAGCGCTCCGCTACCGCTCCCCCCATATCAATAATCCAATTTGAAACTAAAAGCAAAGTAAAATTAAACCAAATTAAGCCAAAGGCAATAGGACTACGATCTTTAAATTGTACTAAACTATATAAAAATCCCATACTAAGGAGAAGCACACTTAGCCAAACTTGAAAATTTTGAAAATTGAAGTGAGAAAAATGATAATAGCTGTAATCTGCACAAAGGGGATAGGGAAAAATAATCATAATCCAGTACTTAGCAAAAAAATATAGCAAGGTAGCATACTCAATCTCAATTGATACCGCATGAAAACGGTCAAAAAGAGGATTCGAAGCTAAGATAGGAGGATATATTCCTAGCAAAGCCGCTCGCAGAGCTAAATATATACCCACTAATGCAAGCCATGGAGTACTCAGCTTAATAATTTTTTTAAAGCTTAAGGGTGAAAAAAAGTAAAGACTTAAAGGTAGAAGAAAAGGGAAATATATAGCATTTTCTTTGGAAAGTAGAGCACCTGTAAGAGCAAGCAATGCAGTGCTCTGGTAAAAAATTGTAGAGCCCGTTGAATCTTTTGATAAACTTCGAAAAATACTCCATAGAAAGAGAATACCTCCCAAAAGCGATAATAGCTCGTCTCTACTTTTAAGATTAGCTACTACTTCAGTATGAATAGGATGAAGGGCAAATAATACTATTGCTATGAATGCAATTATTGGCCGATGAGGGAAAAAATATTCAGCCAACAAAGCATAAGCGAAAAAAAGAATACACCCATAAAGAAAAATATTAGTCCCGTGGCTCAAGGTAGGAGCCGCCCTTCTACCCAAATTAGCTTCAAGAGCAAAAGTAGCTAGAGTAAAAGGACGATAATAGGGAGCTTGATAGCCTTCTACACCCGAGGGCAAGCTAGCCTGGGTAAAAAGAGCTGGAATACCCGCTATTCCCTTCTGCACTTGCTGATTGCGAATGATATTAACATCATCTAGAGCATAATCATTAGAAAGAGTGTTGGCATAAAGTAAAAGCGAAACCACACTCCAAAAAATAAAGCATAACTTAGAGCTAGGCTTTGCCCAAACACTATATAGCCAACTTTCTAAAAGATTTTTTGATTTTCGAGCATTTCTTTCGGTCCTGTGACTTCCAGGCATAAAAAAGGTCTAAACTGGAGTTTTTTTAAGCTTTAGGGAAAAATGTTACTTTCAATATGACTAACCTCCACTTTGTTCAATAGCCCTTAAAGCATTAAGCGCCTCAGCATGACCTGGCTTTCTTTTTAAAACTTCAGTAAATGCATTTTTTGCGGCAGGATAATTTTTATCGTAATAGTAACACACCCCTAACTTAAACCACAGGTCTGGCAGCATAGGGTTAGCCTTAGTAGCATGCTCTAGATAGCTAACAGCCTCCTTATATTTTCTTTCAAGAGCTAAACTTTCACCAATAGCAGCTAGTGTAAGTGAATATCCATTTTTTCCATCTTGGTGCTGGGGGTCTATGGCCAGTAAATTTTCAAAAGCGGCTTTTGCCTCAAAGTAGCGTTTAGCTAAGAAATAAGTAGCAGAAAGATTGTAATGGTAATTTGTAGCTTTAGGACTCAGACGTATCGCATTTTTAAAAGCGTCTATAGCCTCATCAAAACGATTGATACTAGCATAGTGAATACCTAAATTATACCAGGCTAAATGATTTTTTCCATCGATAGCTAAAGATTTATGAAATGCTTCTATCGCAGGTTCACTATAGCCTGCATGATGAGAAGCCCTACCTAAATCGTAGTATGCCACGGCATGTCTAGGATAGATAGCGATTGCACGCTTTAGATATTTAATAGCACTATCCATGTATACTTTTTTCTGCTCCTTAGTTTCAGCTTTCTCAGATAAATTCATATAGGTGCTGCCCATGGCATGGTTCATTAAGGCACTATTAGGACACTTATGAATATCAGCAAAGAATAGACTCTGATTATTATGCCATTCTTTATTTCTTGACCACGTGAGGGGTGCAAATAAAATTAGCATTGCTATAGCTGCAAAACGAAGTATAAGGGTAGGTTTCTTTATTATAGGCAGATCGATACTATAGACAAACTTAAAAATTGCAGCTGCCAAGGCAATGGAATAACCTACTGAGGGTAAAAATAAAAAGCGTTCTCCTACAAAGCCTCCAATATCAAGCACTAAATTTGAGACTAAAAATAAGGTACCTAAGTACCAAAGAATACCATAAGCAATAGGGCAGCGGTAGCGTATCCCCCAAATTCCATAAGCTAGCATTCCTAGATTAGCAATTAGTGCAAGCCATACTCTAAAGTCTGCAAAAGTAAAATCCGGAAAATGATGATATGAATAATCCGAAGAAAGAGGATAAGGAAATACGAGCAAACAAAAATATTTACCTAAAATGTAGGTAATAGTTGCATACTTTTGCTCTAATGTAGAATTAACATAGCGGTTATTTAAAATATTATCTTCGGGTTCAGGTAAGCCAGTACCAATAACCATTAAACGTACTCCTAAGAACAATCCAGCCGTTAGAATGAAGGGAATTACTAGCTGTAGGATCTCTTTTTTTCCTAGTCCTGTAAAGAAAAATAAACTTAAAGGTAAAATAGCAATATAGTTAATAGCATTCTCTTTAGAAAGTAAACCTAAAAAGAGGGAAAATAGAGCAATTACTAAAAGTAAAGGTTGCTTATACTCTTTTTGTTGATAACGTAGAGCTAGAGCAAGAGCACTAAGTCCAAAGGCGAGCCCCATTAGTTCATCTCGGCTTTTAATGTTAGCTACCACCTCTGTATGAATGGGGTGAATAGCAAATATTAGAGTGGCAAAAAAGGCAAGGTCTGGATCAGAGCGCAAAAATTGATAAGCCAGTGTATAGTACAATAAAGCTATGATAACAAGATAAATAAATAAATTAATAGCATGGCTAAGATGCGGATTCTCTTTCCACAGCTCATATTCAATTGCAAAAGTTACTATTGATAAGGGGCGATAATATTTAGATTGAAACTTATTGGTATCTCCTAGCTTGCCATGAAAACTATGCTTGGTCAATAAGGCTGGAATGCCTGCAAAGCCTTGCTTAGTATGATAATTAAGCTGAATTACATTAATATCGTCTAAAGCAAACTCATTAGTTATGGTATTTGCATAAAAAATCAGCCCGATAATCATTAATACTAAAAAGCGTAATTTTGCTCCATGAAAAAACCATACATTCGAAATTCTTGAATCTTGCTTTGAATTCACCTGTGCCGTAGGACTATTATGTACTTTTGCCCCTACATTGGTGCGTTGCATATTTTTTTAATTATTTTGATTTCGTTGAAATATTCTAGTAGAGAATCTAAATAATGAGATATAAGGAAATATTATAACGATTATAGAATAATACGTTATTCAAAATTCAAAGAGTAAATTTTAAATAAAAGTATGAAATTCTATTTCTATATTTTTCACTTATACACAATAATTTAGTTAAATTTTAACATATACTCAAATTGAAATCATAAGTTAAAATTTGACTTAGTAAACTTGCTTGCTATAGAAATCTTTAGAACTTATAATTTGTTTTATTTTGGATCAGGCTAAGTATGGATTACAATTAAAACTAAAGTAGCAACTCTTCACCAAATTTATGTTACGCAAAGAAAGAGTTTTAGTTGCCATGAGCGGAGGTGTAGATAGCTCTGTGGCAGCCGCTTTGTTGCATCAACAGGGATACGAAGTAATAGGAATTACTATGAAAACCTGGGACTATGCAAACAGCGGAGGCGATACCAAAGAAACAGGCTGTTGCAGTTTAGATTCAATCAATGATGCTAGGGCAGTAGCAGTAAAACTGGGCTTTCCGCACTTCATCATAGATATTCGTCAGGAATTTGGAGACTACGTGATTGATAACTTTGTAGAAGAATATTTGGCAGGAAGAACTCCTAACCCCTGTGTGCTTTGTAATACACACATCAAATGGGAAGCTTTACTGCGCAGAGCAGACAAAATGGAATGCCATTGGATTGCTACTGGCCATTATGCACAACTTAGGAATGAAAATGGAAGAATAGTACTTTTCCGAGGGCGTGATAGCTGGAAGGATCAATCTTACGTATTATGGGGGCTAAGCCAAACCTATTTGCAAAGAACATTATTGCCTATAGGCAATTATCAGAAACAAGAGATCCGAGCTATGGCAGCACAGATGGGTTTTGAAAATCTAGCCAAAAAGTCAGAGTCTTATGAAATTTGCTTTATTCCAGATAATGATTATAGAAGCTTTTTACGACGTAAGAAGCCTGAGCTTGCAGCCGCCCTTAGCCAGGGGGAATTTCGCCTTAAAAATGGCAAAAAGGTAGGATATCATCAGGGCTATCCTTTTTATACTATTGGGCAAAGAAAAGGATTACCTGCTATGGGAGAGCCCTATTACGTAATAGCCATAGAGCCTGCTACCAATACCGTAATTATAGGCAAGGAGGAAGAATTATTTGAACAAAGAATGATTGTAAGAAAAGTTAATTTAATAAAATACGAAAAAGTTCCTGAAAACGGCTTAGCTTGTACTGTAAAAATACGTTACAAAGATGCTGGTACTGCTGCTTGGGTCTACCCTTACAAAAAGGATGAAGTTCTAGTTATTTTTGAACAACCTGTTCGAGCAATTACCCCGGGCCAATCGGCAGTATTTTATGAAGATGGCGATGTTATAGGAGGGGGATGGATAGCTGTAGTCGGAGAATCAACAAAAAAAAATTAGATTATTACGATATGTGTTAAAGTTATTATGTACTTTTTGTTTAAAAAAACAAATAATTCATACATTAAAAAAAGCGTTCCACACTTAGGCACATTAGTTTTATTTTTTAATCACACTAGAAAAGCTAGAAAATTAGTATATTTCTAGTATATTTAAAAGCTGCAGCGGCTATAATTATAATAAATGCAACTATGTATTAATAATAGCAGTCTATTGAGGTACTTTTTATTTAAATTTCTTATGAAGAATTTAGCCTCTTACAATGATTATTACCAAGTTTTAGGAGTCAGCCCCAACGCTAATACGGAGGAAATTAAAAGAGCCTACCGCCAGCTAGTAAAATATTACCACCCAGATATTAACCCTGCTGCTAATGCTACTGACCAATTTCGCCTTATTCACCAAGCCTATGAAGTTCTGAGTGATCCTATTAGCCGAAGCTATTATGATAGTATACTAGCTCAATATAGGCAATATAATGGTTCTTTTATGAATTCTTACAGTAGCAATTATTATACAACAATAAATACGCCCTATTTCTTTAGATATAAATACTACCGAAAAGCCAATAAAACACAAGACGAATTATTACGCCAGCTACGCACACATAAAATTGAACGCCTTCAATCTCTACTTCACATTTTTTTCTTAACAGCTACTATTGTTTTTTCCTCTTTAAGCTTTGTTTCACTTACATTTCTCGTGCTTAGCTATGCTGGCTTTAATTTGCATGCTATAAAGGGTCTAGGTTATAGCATGCACGTAGGGATTTTTATTGTTTTTTTTGTTTCATTCAAATGGGGGGCGCGGTTTATCGATAAAAAGCAAGTTCTATTTCAAAACGCAGCTCAATACCTCTACGAGAAAAAGGAGGAATATGAACAAAAACTAGCAGAAAAGAAAATATGGCGCATTTATTGTAGTTTTAGGCAAAACTTACAAAGCTTTGTTTCTTCTTCTCATAAGCCTACCTCTCGCCCCTAGCTCTTCTAACTTTTGATTTTTCAAAACTTGGTGTTTATTCTTTAACCTTTCTCATGATTCTGGTGAGGAGGGAAAGCGAAATATTCCTATATTTTCAACCTTCTCTACTCGAGAAATAATACTATATCCTTTTAATAAAGTTTCTATTTGATCGTTCTTTTGTAAAGTAGAAGCGTCTCTTATTAACTTACCCTCCTTTAGCGTTAAAGAAAACCCGTTTTGTAGCAAAAATTCTACGTTATACTTTTCTACGGCAGCTTGTAGTAGGGCAAGCCGATGTTTTTGGGAAAGCAATTGCTGATGGATTATTCCAAGTAGCAGTTCTCTAAGTTTTTGTAGAAACAACTTTTGATATTGAAGGCGATGAATAATTATGTTATACAATTGCCGATGTAAAAAAGAAATTTTTTTAACCTCCTCTTTTGAACGCATTTGAAGAAGAGACTTCAGCTCTTGGTAATAGTTTCCTAGCTCTTGAAACTCATATCTTAGAGTCTGGCGAATATGTTTTTCTAGCTGTTGGTGAAGAAATTCGAGCCTATATTTTTGCTTTTCTTTATGATGCCGCCATGCCCGGTAAAAGTGTTCCTTCAATTTTGTTATTTCTAAGTATTGCCGCTGCAAGGGCTTTGTAGCTGCCGCTTTCAATTCCAGACGCAAACGAGTAACTTTATGTTGCTCATTTTTAAAGCGTGCTTTAATAAGCATCTGCAACTTATCATAAAAACCATCCAACTGCTGATATTGATAGTAAAGCGTATTTTGAATATGCTTTCGAATTTGCTGGCTTAGTACAGTTAATGTTTGTTGCATTTCAAATTTATCTCGTGAAACTAGTTCTGCCGCAGCTGTAGGAGTGGGCGCTCTTAAGTCAGCAACCATATCTGCAATAGTAGTATCGGTTTCGTGCCCGATAGCAGTTACCACAGGCTTCGTACACTTAAAAATAGCATAAGCCAATTCAGGTGCATTGAAGCACCACAGGTCTTCAAAAGACCCTCCTCCTCTTGCTAAAATTACCACCTCTATTTCCACAAGAAGCTCCACCCATTCAAAAGCTTTGAGCAAACTAGGAACAGCGCCCTCCCCTTGTACAATAGCTGGTATTAATAACAACTTAGCATAAGGATAACGCCTCTGTAAAGTTTTAATAATATCCTGTATAACAGCTCCTGTAGGAGAAGTAATTACACCAATTACCCTAGGCATACGAGGAATGGGCTTTTTATATTGTGGGTCAAAAAGTCCTTCATTTTGCAAGCGCTCTTTTATTAAAAGAAATTGCTGGTATAACAATCCACGCCCTCGGGGCTGCATAGACTGCACAATTAACTGATAACGGCCATATGGGGGATAAACATTAATTCTTCCTATTGCCACTACCCGATCCCCATCTTTAAAAGAAAAAGCCGGAGCACTAAACCAAGCAGCAGGTAATTGTGCATGCTCATCTTTTAAAGTAAAGTAAACATGACCAGAGCTATGCCTTTTCAAGTTCGATATCTCTCCTTCCACATACAAAGATTGGAGCACCTCATCCTCCTCTAGTATATTTTTAATTAAGTAAGTAACCTCGCTTACTGTTTTAATAGCACTCATAAGGGCGTAAAAATTTTTTTAATTCAAAAACTTTTGAAAGTAAATTAGTAAATTTTTACTCTTCAATTCTATATCTATATAACCACTTTTTTGCACTACCTGCTTCTTACATAACATCCTTCTAAAAATTAAAAGTTAAGATAAACGATGCCTTTTATTTTGATATAAATTGAGGCTATTCCAAACTATTTGTTTTTCAAAGGGATATATTCGAAAAACACAATCGTGTTTACTGCACAAACGACAAGAAAAAGGATAACAGTCATCGGCATGAATGAACATTTCGACATTTTCGCCTAAATTTTCACGTACCGACTTTTCAAGTAAATCTATTTCTTGATGAGCTTCTCTTACATTAAAATACCAAGGTAGCGTAAGATGGCAATCAATATGTAAATTTCCTCCATATTTTATTATTCGTAAGTTATGAATATCAATCCAATTAGCCCTTCGATTTTTTTGCAAAATTTCTGCAATTTGCCGTAAAAGCTCTTCATCAGCTTCGTCCATAATTCCAGCAATAGAACTGCGTAAAATACGAAAGCCTGTATAGATAATAAATAAGCCTAAACTCGATGCAATAAGGCTATCTAACCAAAAAAAACGAGTAAAGGTAATAACCAGTAAACCTATAACAACACACAGAGTAGAATAAGTATCGGTTTGTAAATGTTTTCCACTAGCAATAAGCGCAAGAGAACAATTTTTTTTACCCTTGCGTATAGCCAAATACCCCACGTAGTAATTGACCACTGCAGTAGTTGCTATTAATAGCATTCCCCAGTCCAATCGCTTAAGAGTAGAGGGGTGAAAATAGGAGCTTATAGCACGATATAGAATAAATACTCCTGCTGAAGCGATAAGTCCACCTTCAACGCCAGCTGATATAAACTCGATTTTACCATGCCCATAAGGATGATTTTGGTCTTTTGGC
>JANWXU010000009.1 GCA_025057395.1 Bacteroidia bacterium
TATTCAAGATCCTAATGGAAAGCAGATATACGAAGAAATTGTAGAGCCGGGAATAGGAAAGTATAGCAAGATATTAAGCTTTCCGCAGGTAGCTAAGGGAGCTTATATTATTACTCTAGAAAGTAATAGCCAAAAGAAGTCACAAAAAATAATTATTCGATAGGTATTTTCACTTTTTTAGTAGTTAAAGCTACCCTTTTGAGGGTAGCTCAATTTTTTTGTTTAAAAGTTATATAAATTAAAAAATTATTTAATCGTTGTCCAATTTTTTACGAGTACTTAATTAATACTGTAGCATTTTCAGAAGGAGTTGGCTGGTTCTTTGTGGAGCTTAGGCCCCTTTTATTTTTTGATAAAGTACTTTGAAATTTGATTTGATATATCTACATTTGCAACAAAGTTGCATTTATGAGATAATAAATAAAATTAGTCTTGGTTAATAAGAACATTAATTACAAACTAGGGCTAGTATAAGGCTTAAAATAACACTAAGAGGGAAGTATTTTTTTAATACGTAGCTTACGAAACAAAACGAAATAAGTTGGGATATAGTCGCGTAGTTTAAGTAGGAAAGCAGTTACTAAAACTCTAAATATTGTTTTTTTTAACCCTTCTGATGAGGTCGGGAACGGAGTGTACAAGCAATTTTAGTTGCATAGGTCTAATACTTGTGCCTCCCTCTCCCGGCCATATTTTAAGTTATTTTATTTTTTATTTTCGTGAATTTTTTAACAAAATCAAATTAATGAAAAAAATTATTTTTTCTCTTTTTAGTTATTTTTAGTTATTTTGTGAGCCGCATTCCAATAAAGACAATATCATCGATTTGAGGTCTATCGCCCTTCCATTCTTCAAATATTTTATTTAGCTTATCTCCCTGTTCTGGCATACTTAAATTTTGGATTTCAAGTAAAACTTGCTTGAGGTGTTTATACATAAATTTTTTTCCTTTAGGTCCTCCAAATTGGTCTGCATAGCCGTCGGAGAAGATATAGAGTGCGTCTCCGACTTGCAATTCTATACAATGTTGTGTAAAGTCGGATTCTTTGTATTGTCCTCCTCCAATAGGGAATTTATTAGGCTTATATTCAACTAGTTCATTATTTCTGACCATATAAAGGGGGTTATTGGCACCTGCGTAATATACTTGAGGCACGGATAAATCAAAGGAAAGTAGAGCCATATCCATTCCGTCTTTAGAATTAGAGTCTGCATCAATTTGGTGCAAATTAACTTGTATTGAAATATTCAACATATTGAGAATTTGCGCAGGCTCAACAATTCCTTTTTCATTTACAATTTGATTTAAGAGTGAACTTCCCATAACCGACATAAACGCGCCGGGTACACCATGCCCTGTGCAGTCTGCAGCTGTAATAATAAAGCGATTTTTAACTTGTCCTATCCAATAAAAATCTCCGCTTACAATATCGCGGGGTTTGTAGAGGATAAAAGAATCGGGGAATACAGAAAAAAGTTCTTCTTTAGAGGGTAGGATAGCTTCCTGAATACGGCGGGCATACTTAATGCTATCCATAATTTCTTCATTTTTATGTTCAATTACTTTAAAGGCTTGTTGTAGTTCGCGAGTGCGCTCATCGACCAAAGCTTGTAATTCTTCTTGCTTTTGCTTCTGCATTTGAATGTTTTTTTCATTTTGCTTTCTAAGCCTTTGAATAATGGTTTGGAGAATTTTTTTGGAAACTTCTACCTGCATAGAAAGCAGGACGAAAAAATCATCTTGGTTGAGTTGTAATAAAATAGTTCCATTTTGAATTGCTGTAACCGAAGCGGAGCGAGGAGCATTATCAATTAAAGAAAATTCTCCAAAAAAATCACCGCTGTTTAGCTCCGCAAGGGTAATATCTTCGGAATGAATTTTTACTCTTCCTTGAAAAATAATATACATACAGTCTCCCGTAGAGCCTTTTTCAAAAATAAGGTCTCCGTCATTTACGTGAATTTCAATGAGGTGGTCAGCTAAAAAAGAAATTACACTATCTGGAATACCCTGAAAGATTTCTATATTTTTTAAGATGTTAATTCTCTCTGCTGTTACAATCATATGTCATTTTCTTGTACTTTATAATTACTTAGCCAACAAGCTCTTTTATTTCTCGCAAGTGTTTCTGCTTTTTTTCCTCTCTTAGGAGACGAGAAGACTCAGTAAAATATCGATGGTTTTCTAAAAAATGTACTTGATGAATATACCATTCTTTCAGTGTTGTTTCTTTGCCGTAAGCCATCCATTCACGCCGTAGGGTATGTGCTATGCTATAAAAATCATCTCTTCCAAGGTAATCCAAATCTGCATCGCATAAAATCTGTTCTAATTTAGTTTTGGGTTTTTGGGGGAAGGCGGTAGCAAGAATCATATTTGCAATTTGCTCCACTTGAAAGGTAGAAAACCCAAGCAAAGGCAAGCATTCTCTTGCAAACTTAGCAGCTAACGCTTCATTGTCTACATAGCGAAATGCAAAGCCCGAATCGTGCCACAGGGCTGCAGTCTGGAGCAATAATAGATCTTCTTCGCTTACCTCCTCTAATTTAGCTATTTTTTCTACTGCTTCAAGTACGTCTCTTGTATGGTGCAGACCGTGGTAGTATAAATTATTGGGAAGCCTCTCTTCTAACCATTCCCAAATATAAGAACTAACTCTGCTAAATTTAACCATAGCTTATCATTATTGTTTTTACACCCCTTTTTTTGTATTACATGAGAAGAATCAATGAAGTCCCAAACCTTCAACGTTAACCAGTAGTTTTAATCAATTTTGAATTGCTTATTGGCTAGTAAAGATATCAATAAATTAACAATAACTAATTATAATTTTATTCATGTGTGAATAAAATTTGCAAAAGAAAAAGCCATAACTGAGAGTTATGGCTTTTTCTAAACTCACTCTAAAACCAAAATACTTATTGTTTTTTCACAACTTTTGTAATATAATGAGTATCCACCGAATCTCTTAAAACTATCCAGTATACACCCGCAGGTAATTCCTCCATGGAAATAGCAGAAGGAGTATCCGTTCTTAAAATGATAGTTTCTTCCTTCAGTATCCTTCCTAAGACATCTATACACTGGAGAAGGTAGCTATCATTATTAAAACTCTCTATCCACAGAATATTTGTAGTAGGGTTGGGATAGACTTTTATTGTCTGTTTCAAAATATCTTTTGTATCCCAGGCAGTGGGGGTAAAATTATAGGGTGCGGAAACTGCTCGGCAACCTTTAGCATCAGTAATTTCTACTGTGTAATTCCCTGCTGTGGAGGGCGTGTAACTACGCGCTGTGGCTCCATTAATTGGAACACCTTCCCTATACCATTGATATTGAACATCTACAGTACTCGCAGTAAGCACTCCTCCGCTTTCAGTAATAATAGGGGCAGGAATAGGGATAACATTAATAGTGATTGTATCGTGTGCAACTTCTGTACCTTTACGAACAGTAACAGTGTAAGTAGTAGTGGAGCGCGGAGAAGCTACTGGATTTTGAATATTAGCATCATTCAGTCCTGTAGTAGGGCTCCAACTTATTCTTACGTCAGAAGTAAGCGGAGTAATAGTAGTTACTATTGTATAACTTTCACCACACTTAATTGTAGCATCCGGGCCAGCATTAACTCGCAAGGGCTGAGCATTATTTTCACAAACAATGTAATTAGGACGGGTAAAAGTTACAGAACAATTAGTGTTTTTTAGCGTAGCTTTAAGAGTAACGGTGTAAGTCCCAGTATTAGTATACGTGTGCCTAGGATTTACTAAGTTAGAGGTTTTACCATCACCAAAGTCCCATTCAAAGTTGTAGTTATTAGGGTTAGGAGTGGTGTTATTGAATTGTACAACGAAGGGGGGAGTGGTTAAGAAAGTGGGGGTAGCATCAAAGCTAACTGGGAAATTAGCAGGTGTTACGGTTACTGTTATTGTATCACGAGCTATTTCATTGTTTAGCTGCGCTGTAACGGTATAGGTAATTGTTCTATCTGGAGTAGTAATTGGATTAGAAATATTAGGATTATTAAGGAAGGTAGCTGGTTCCCACCGAAAAGTAGCATTGGGCTTATTGGTTGTAGCTCTCAACTGCAAGGGGGAGCCGCAACTTGTAGAAACATCACTACCCGCAAAGACTTGCAAGGGGGTAGCAGTTCCATCATTAATTCGGATATAAGAATTGCGAGTTAATGTATCGTAGCATTCTGTATTTGCACGGTATCCTATTAGCATTACTGTATAAACCCCATTGCTTTGATAAGTATAGGTATGGGTAGGATTATTATTTTGAGAGCGATTACCGTCGCCATAATCCCAAATATAATTTAAGCTGTTTACGCCTTGAGGGGGGGTTGTATTTTGAAAAGTTACAGTAAATGGGCGAGCATTAAGAGTAGTAGGAGTAGCAGTAAAATTAAGACCATACCTAGCAGGTAATACTCGTATTATTATTGTATCTCTTGCAATTTCATTTCCATTCCTTGCAGTTACTACATAAGTAGTGGTGCGAGAGGGACTAGCTATAGGATTGGGTATGTTAGGATCGCTAAGTCCTGTAGCAGGCACCCAGCTAAAAGTAGAGTTGGGTTTATTAGCGGTTGCCTGTAATTGAGTACCATTGCCACATACGATGTTGCGATCAGGGCCTGCGTTTACTGAAAGAGCAGGAACTGTAATCTTAATATAATCTATGCGCGTAAGAGTATCAGCACATGGAGTACCTACTTGGCGAACGATTAAACGAACCGTATAAGTTCCTGGGGCCTGGTAAGTGTGAGTTGGGCTAGTTTGAGTAGAAGTATTTCCATCGCCAAAATTCCATAAATATTCGTATTGTACGCCTACACCTGGTGGAGTTAGATTAGTAAACTGAACAGTATAAGGAGGCTGAGTTAAATTTGTTGGGTTGCCCGTAAAGTTAACTCTAAAGTTAGCTCTTTCCACAAAGACTGTGACTACGTCTGTGGCTGTTTCGTTACCATTGCGAGCGATTACGGTATAGGTCGTAGTAGTATAAACACGAGCTATAGGGTTAGGAATATCAGGATTATCAAGACCCGTAGTGGGCTGCCATCTAAAGCTCGTATTAGGCTTATTAGCCGTAGCATTTAGTTGGGCTCCCCTTGGAAAGCCACAAGGAATAGTTACATCTTGCCCCGCGTCTACAGTTAAGGGGCCTGTACTTCCAGATCCACAAACAATATAATTAGGTCGAATAAGAGTATCACGGCATTCTGTCCCTTGCCTTCGGGCTATTAATCTTACCGTATAGGTGCCTGGATTTTGATAGGTATGAGTAGGATTGGTTTCCCTGGAGGTATTGCCGTCTCCAAAGTCCCATAAGAACTCCATTTGAAGGGGTGGAGTCATATTTATGAACCGGGTAGTATAAGGGGGAGTAGGAATATTAGTAGGATTGGCTGCGAAATTAACTCGGAAGTTAGCCCGCTCTACGAAAATTGTTACCTGGTCGGTTGCTACTTGGTTACCGTTACGTGCAGTAACAGTATAAGTAGTAGTTTGGTCTAAGTTGGTAACAACGGGGTTAGGAATATTAGGATTGTTTAAGCCCCGAGTAGGTTCCCAGGAAAATGTAGTATTAGGCATGTTGGCTACAGCATTTAGACGAATAGGAATGGGTGAGCCGCACGTAGTAGTTTGGTCTTGCCCCGCATCTACAGTTAACCTAGCAAGAGTGCAAGTTATATTTTTACGAATAGTATCTCCACAGGGAGAGCCAGGGCGCCGCACAATTACTTGTAGGGTGTAGTTTCGACAGCTTTGGTAAGTGTGAGTAACAATACGTTCGGCAAAAGTGGTAATTCTTTCGTTTCCGTCTCCAAAAATCCAAACGAACTCGGCTTGTGGGTTGAATGTCAAATTAATAGCTCTGATATCAAAAGGCTCTGTATTGAATACAGAATCTTGTAGCATGATATTAGCATTGAAATTTTCTCTTATTACCGTTACAGTTACATCATCTTGCGCTGTTTCTGTACCATTACTTACAGTTACGGTATACGTAGTGGTTACCGCAGGAGTAGCAGTGGGAGTAGGACTATAAGGATCATCTAGCCCTGTAGTGGGTTGCCAACTGTATGTTACATTAGGCTGCGAAGCCCTCGCTCTTAATTGTACGGATTCACCACAACGCACCTGCACGTCAGGCCCTGCATTTACTCTTAATCCACTTGTCATTTCATCGATAGGTACTTTATAAGCTACTTGAATTTGTTGCGTGCTGGGTAATGGAGGAAGTTCAGGGTCAATAGGCTCACCCGTTTCGGGATCAATCTGTTTTATAAAATAATTGAATATAAAATACACCGAATCTTCAGGTGCAGTACGAGCTTGTGGTGTACCACTGATATTAAAGCAAGCGAAAATGGGCGTTTGAGTATCAATAGGGGTTAAATTACCTGCATTCCCAATTTCTCCCTGGTTGCCATCCGCTGGATTATTACTTTTAATTGTAATATTCAAACCACTAGGTAAATTTTCAACACCTACCACTTCTACACGGCTTAAGTAAAATTCTTGAGGTGGAATCCAGGGAAAGGGAAACAGCCTTACTAGAATTGTGCGAGAAAAAGCAAATTGGCCAGTAGTGTTGTAAGTAACATTTACAGAACCTACTCTTGCTACGTAAGGATGAAAGCAGATTGCCGGAATTTCGGGCTCATCTACGTTACATCGCTGCGTTGGCAAGCACTGACTGTAGCTTTGTTGCGTGCTATAGTAAAAGAAGCAAGTAAAAATAAGCAAATACAAAAGGTATCTTCCGTATCTCATAGATAGTCAATCTTATTCAAAGTTAAGTAAAATTTTTTTAGGTTGTGAATCTCTTTATTCTTTATCTTTAAATTATTAAAAATTTTTTAATGTAACTATACAATGCTCCTAAACTGCAAAATCAAAGTTAACAAAAAGCAAGGAAGGTGAAAAAAATTATTATGCGAAATTTATGTTTTGCTAAATTATAGCCAGTTTAGAAGGCAAATTATGCAAAAAGCAGCTAATTTCACAATTAATAATTCTGAACAGCTTATTTATTGGTGGCAAACGCTTCCTCCAAATTGGAAATATTCTTGTCTTTATGCTTTAGGTTATTTGGAATATCAATGTCTAAAAGTGAATGACTCGTATTTGCAAAACACAAGAAGTTTCTATTACTATGTTAGCACTCAAAGGTACTATGTATTTTCTCTGCGCGTTTCAACTAATCAAAATAGGCGCTTTCTGAAAACATATCTTGAGTGGTTATCCCTGCTAGATATTTATCGAATTACGCAATTGCAGCATCTAACACTTTGGAAATGTAATACCTTGGAACCAATTTTAATTCTTCAACAACTTAAAAGTTTGAGTATTGCGCAGAATCCTATTACCGACCTAAGCCCTCTAGTCCATCTTTCTTTTCTTGAACATTTGAACTGTACAGGAACGCTTATTCGCTCGCTAGCTCCTCTGCGAAAATTATCTAAGCTTAGTTTCCTAGATATTCGAAAATGTACCCAGCTACCGGTTTACGAAATTTTGGAATGGTTAGCTTGTTCTAGGTGTATTACTTTTTCAGATATTCAATTTAACTTACAGCCCGAAAAAGCCACCCAACCTATATGGGAAGATAAGAATAGTTATGGTATATTACTATTTGCTCTAGCTTTTATACTTACTGTTTTTGTAACTCAGCTTTTTAGGACGTAAGTAAAAATGTAAGATTTATAATAATTTTTTGTAAAATTTTGCTTTCAGAACAATGATTACTCTGAATAATAATACTCTACACTTTAACGCTAAATCACTACTAGTACGAAAGCTAGTGTGGAGAGGGCAGTTTCTCTTATTTAGCGGATTTTTAATTTGGAGTTTCGCTCTAAGTCATACTTGTGCACAAGTGCCCGATATACCTTTTCGAGTAAAAGCAAAGTTAAATCAACTTCATCCTAATGCTCAAAATGTTAGTTGGCGAATGCCCCAGTCGTATCAGTATGAAGCCTTTTTTACTGCATCGCAAGTTCCGGCAATAGTTTGTTTTGATTCTCTTGCAAATATTGTTGCTCAAGGAATTGCAATCGATATGGAGCAAGCTTCTGATGAGCTTAAAGATAATCTGGTCTTGGAAATTCAAGAACAAATGAAAGAACATGCTACCGAAGATGTGGAAGTAAATATATTTATTGTTTTGTCTCCCGGTAAGGATACACTTTATTACCTGGATATATCTAACGAATTAGAAATTGATAGAACCATTCTAGATAAAAGGGGAAGGGAACTTAAAAATTATGAAGTTACTATAGTGCAAGAAAATGATACCCTAAGTGCTATACATGCTCCCGCCGATACTCCAGAACCTGAGCCAGAAGAGCAAGAAAAAGATAGAGATATAGAAAAAGAAATAGAGGAAGATGACGAGGAGGACGATGAAAAAGAGGAAGAACCGCTTGATGATTAGGCTTTAGGCATTTAGAAAAGCAAAAAGATTTTATTTTCTACTCTTAAATTTTTTTATTTGCACCACTAAATTGAGTTTAACTCCTAGCTTGTTTGGAAACATTAGTAAACTTTACTATAAGGCTTGCGCCGAAAAATCGACAAAGGCTAGCTTATCTACTCAGCTTTTTCTTGAGTACTATAGTGCATCAAGAGCAAAAGCAAGAAATTGAAATTATTCAGGGAATGTTAAATAAATTAAAGCTTGAAGAGCTTATTTATAGCTATACCGAGATAGTAGCTTTTATGAGTCTTTCTACTATTGCACTAGAAAATAACTACCTAACTGAAGATTTTAAGCAAGAAATCCTTTTTTTAAGGAATCTTTTGGAAGTAAGCTCTCAAAATGAAAAAGGAATTACTTTTCTAGAGTACTTAACCCACAACAATAAATCACTAACTGGAAAATTAATTGGATTAAAGGACCGGTTTATTGATTAATGACTAAGTAAAAAATGGGCTTTAAGTGTGGGATTGTAGGTCTTCCAAATGTTGGTAAATCAACCTTATTTAATACTCTTGCTAATGCAAGTGCCGAAGCAGCTAATTATCCTTTTTGCACTATTGAACCCAATGTAGGAGTGGTTCCCGTTCCTGATCCTCGCCTTGAGCAGCTTGCTCAGTTAGTAAAACCCCAAAAAGTACAACCTGCCTTTGTGCACATTGTAGATATTGCGGGTCTAGTAAAGGGTGCTAGCAAGGGAGAAGGATTAGGTAATCAATTTTTAGCTAATATTCGTGAATGTGATGCTATTTTACACGTCCTTCGCTGCTTTGATGACCCTAATGTTGTACATGTGGAGGGCAGTGTTGACCCCTTAAGAGATAAAGAAATCATAGATATTGAGCTACAGCTCAAAGACCTAGAAACATTGGAAAAAAGATGGCAAAAGGCACAAAAAAATGCTAAAGGCGGAAATAAAGATGCGCAGCGAGAAGCAGAATTGATTAAAAAAGTTATGGAGCATGTGGAAAAGGGGCAGTCTGTAAGAACTATGCTCTTGAGTGATGAGGAGAAGTCGCTTCTAGCGGATAGTTTTTTGCTTACTGCAAAGCCTGTTTTATATGTTTGCAATGTAGACGAAAACCATTTGGAGGGCAATACTTATACCCAAGCAGTACAAAAAATTGCTTCTCAAGAGGGTGCTGAAATGATTATTATTTGTGCAGCTTTGGAAGCACAAATATCAGCCCTTCAGGACCCTCAAGAAAAACAAGAATTTTTAGAAGCTATGAATATTAAGGAGCCGGGTCTTAATAAGCTTATTCGTGCTGCTTATCGCCTTCTAGGATTGCAAACTTATTTTACAGCGGGTCCTAAAGAAGTACGAGCCTGGACCATTCGAATTGGAACTCGGGCACCACAGGCAGCGGGTATCATTCATTCTGATTTTGAAAAAGGCTTCATTCGTGCTGAAGTTATTAAGTTTGAAGACTATATGCGTTATCAAAGCGAAGTGGCAGTGAAAGAAGCGGGTAAAATGGCTATTGAGGGAAAAGACTATATAGTACAGGATGGTGATATTATGCACTTTCGATTTAATGTTTAGTTTTATTTTAGATAAATCCAATGCTATTTTAACCTGGCGATAATTTTTATATACCCATGAATGAAATTACGGTTGAATTACTAAAACAAAGGCTTGATAAAGGGGAAAGATTAATTTTGATAGACTGTCGTGAGCCCTATGAATTTGAAGTAAGTCGTCTAAGTGAGTATAATTATCCCTTGGATAGGATAGAAAGTTTAGTAGTAGATTTTGAAAACCAAAAAGAAGCTGAAATTATCGTATATTGTCGTTCTGGAAGGAGAAGCCTTATAATGGTAAATATGCTCCAAAGCTTAGGCTTTCAAAATGTAAAAAATTTAAAAGGAGGAATACTTGCTTGGCAGGCTCAAATTGATTCTTCTTTACCAGTAGCATAGAATAATAAATTAAAATCTTATACTGGATTTTTCTATTTTAGTAGGAGGTAAGCTTGTAATTTTATTTAAACTTCTATCAGCACTAGTGCTTTATAAGTAGGACTATATTTCTCTTGCCAAATTTGGAGAATTTTTTAAAAGCTTTTTGAGCCTTTGTTGGGTAGCTATTTAATAAAATAAAGCTTAGCTAATTTCGAGGGGGGTACATATATTTCCAACTTACCAAAGACGCAACTCTACAAGAAAATATTTTTCTGCTTTTCCATAATTAACGCTCTTGGCTTCCGCTTTGTTGTAGTTTCTTTTCCAATTGCATAGGATTGATATTTTCTGTATTTTTTCGCTTGAAGATTTCAATACGGGTAGTAGGAGTACGCGGAGGCCAATAATTATTACTTGTATCGATATCAGCAGTTTCTAAGTAAGGATCTAACGTAATATTTTTTATATTTTTATTGGTTAAAAATACTTTTGTTACACTTTTATCATTGAGACGCCAAATTTCGGCGGGGATCCGGTGTATTTCTTTAGTTCCGTCTTCAAATTCAAATTCTAAAATAATTGGCATAATTAGGCCCCCTACGTTCTTGAATTTGATTTCGTAGTAATTATCGTTTCTCTCTAGTAATTTTTTTTCTTCTTCGGTTAAGTTTTCAAGATAGCGTTTGTACTGCATTTTATCTAAATAGGTTACCGCAAAGGGGTCATAAGTATTATAAAAATCACGGGCGGCAGAATCTGCCTCTACTTGAGTTTGTATTATAGCTGTTTGATTACGTAAATCGCTGATATATTTAGGTTGTTCTTGGACTTGTTGTTTTTTAAGCGCTTTTTCAATTTCAGGGTTTTGTGTACTAAGTTTATATAAGCGTACACTTTCGATGGCTATATCTACTGGTTCTGTGCCATAAAACCAACCTCGCCAAAACCAATCCAAATCCACACCCGATGCATCTTCCATTGTTCTAAAAAAATCTTCTGGAGTAGGGTGCTTGAACATCCAACGTTGAGCATAAGTTTTGAACGCAAAATCAAAAAGCTCTCTACCCATTATTGTTTCTCTAAGAATATTTAGGGCAGCAGCAGGTTTGCCATACGCTACATTTCCAAATTGTAGAATAGATTCAGAATTGGTCATGATAGGAACCATATTGGCAGGGTCTCCTTTCATAAAGTCTACGATTTTATGGGCAGGTCCACGTCTGGAAGGATAACCTCTTTCCCATTCTTGCTCAGTCAAGTATTGCAAAAAGGAATTTAATCCCTCATCCATCCATGTCCACTGCCTTTCGTCGGAATTAACAATCATAGGAAAATAATTATGTCCCACCTCGTGAATAATAACGCTTATCATTCCATATTTTACTCTCTCGGAGTAGGTACCATCTTTTTCTGGACGGCCGCCATTAAAGCAAATCATAGGGTATTCCATTCCAATTTGATCGGTATGTACAGAGATGGCTACTGGGTAAGGGTAATCAAAAGTATACTTAGAATAGCATTTTAGAGTATGGGCAACTACCCGAGTAGAATATTGTTCCCATAGCGGATTGCCTTCTTTAGGGTAGAAAGACATTGCCATCACAGTTCTATTTCCCATTTTTACTGCCATAGCATCCCAAATAAATTTACGAGAAGAGGCAAAAGCAAAATCTCGGACATTTTGTGCTTCGAAGACCCAAGTTTTTTTAGTAGTAGCCCGCTTTTTTTCTGCTTCTTTAGCTTCTTGCTCTGTGATGACGATAACAGGCTTATCAAAAGACTGCTCTGCTCTTTTGAGGCGCTCTCTTTGTAATGGAGTAAGACAAGCATTAGGATTTTTTAAAATGCCGGTAGCAGCTACTACGTGGTCTGATGGAGCTGTGATACTTACGCGATAATTTCCAAAGTTGAGTGTGAATTCTCCCCTTCCTAAAAATTGCTTATGTTGCCAGCCTTGAATATCGTTATAAACAGCCATGCGAGGGTAAAACTGAGCAATTGCATATAAATAGTTACCGTCTTCGGCAAAGTATTCATAACCTGAACGCCCCCCCCATTTAATTCTATCATTAATATTATACCAGTATTTTATTTCGAAGGTGAAAGTAGCTCCAGGTTGTAGAGGCTGGGGAAGATCGATGCGCATCATGGTTTTATTTATAACATAATGCAAAGGATTGCCATTACGTTCTCTTACAAACTCAATCTTAAAGCCCCCATCAAAGTCGTAGTATAATTTTCTTAGGTCATTAAAGCTATTGATTTCTGCCATGCTCATAGTTTCGGTAGTTTGGGCATCGGCATCTTGGGCTTTTTGGTTTTGGTCTAATTGCAGCCATAGATAGTTGAGAATATCAGGCGACTTGTTGATATAAGTAATTGTTTCAAAGCCATAGATTCGCTGTAAAGAATCATCTAGTTCCACTTCAATATCGTAGTTCACCTGCTGTTGATAATATTGATGCCCTGGAGCTCCCGAGGCAGTTCTATAGGTATTAGGAGTATTCCATTCTTCATTAAGTTGCTTAAACTTAAGAGCAGCTGTATTATTTTGTGCCTTAGTAAAAGAGAAGGTAAGTAACAAAAGGATGAGAGAAGATGCTATTCTCATATTACCAAAACTTTGTTTGGAGTATTAAGACTAAAGCAATGCCTGCCGCCGCACCTGAAATAAACAGATTTTGGTCTCTTTGAATAATAGGAAAAAATAAATTAATTCCTAGAAGTAAAGCAAATAGCAATACAATTATAACAATTTGTCCTATTTCTATGCCTATATTAAAGGCTAAAAGAGCAGTAAAAATATCAGCTTCTTTTCCAAGTAGAGAACGTAAAAAATTAGAAAAACCTAGCCCATGAATTAATCCAAAAAAGAGAGTAAGAAGGTAACTTTTCCAGCGTAAGCGGAATAGAGAACTTAGGGGTTGATTATTTTGCCCCAGATTAGTTAATGCTGTTATGAAAATTGTTAGAGGAATTAAAAATTCAATAATTGGAGTGGAAAATACAACTAGTTGAAAAGTTGCTAGAACCAAAGTAGTGCAATGCCCTAGGGTAAAGGCTGTAATAAGAACTAGTAGTTTTTTCCATTCTTTCATAGAGTAAGGTGCACATAAAGCGAGTATAAAAACCAGGTGATCATATGCTTCAAGGTTAAGGATATGAAAAAATCCAAGCTCTAGGTAGCTCACAAAACTTTCCATTATTAGATTATTCAATTAAATTCGAAATATGCACGATAAGAATTACGTGTTAAATGTGTACTTCTTGTTTTACCGTGAATCCTAATATGAAGCATATTAATTTGTGAAGGAAATTCTTTGAATAGTATAGTATTTTGAACAATAAGCATAGGTATGGTTTTAATAGGTTTAGATTCCAGGTAGCACCAAGTAACTTCTTCTTCCTCTTCTTTACCTACAAAAGATAAATCAAGCTCCTGGTTTTCTTTCACCCATATTTTAATATGTTCTTTCAAATAAAGTTTAAGTAATTGATTATTATCAAAATTATTTTTGGCTTGAAAGTTTTTTAGGGCTAATTGTAAGTCGTCGGTGAAGATGCGAATAGAGGCTTCTAAACATTGAGTTTGAGAATTGTGCTCTATTTGTGTGAGACTTACATAAAATGGATGATTCGAGGAGCTTTCACCTACATTATAAATAATTAACAAAAAAAATAGTATCCACTTAATCCAATTATTATCAAAATTTTGCTCAGCTATTAGAAACTTCATGTTATTATTTGAGCGAGGATAAAACTTCTGTGATAAAAGTTTATACGGCAAAGAAATCTTATTCGATGGCTCAATTTTCGAATTGTTAAAAGAGTGAGAGGTAGGCAAGTTAGAAAAATAAAGTTTACGATTGTACTCTATTAAAATTAAGGGGAGACAGAATTTTATTTAGTAGCAGTAATTACAAAAAAAGAAATTTCATAATTTCCTGACCTGTTATATAAATAAATATATATAAATAAATAACTGTTTTTTTGTAAATGAAGTTAAAGACTGTTGTAGTAACTGGCAGCAATGGCTTACTAGGACAAAAGGTAGTAAATTTGCTGGCTCAACGTCCTGCAATAGAGCTTATTGCTACAGGTTTAGGCTATAACCGAAATCCAGAAACGAAGGGTTATACTTATCATTCTGTGGATGTTACTAATTCATTAGCCCTACGAAAAATCTTTGAGACTTATAAGCCTACTGAGGTAATTCACACTGCTGCTATGACTAATGTAGATGCTTGTGAAAAGGATCCTATAACGTGTCAGAAAGTAAATGTAGAAGCAGTAGCAAACCTATGTGAATTATGTAAAGAATTCCAAACCAAACTTATTCATGTTTCTACCGATTTTATTTTTGATGGCAAGGAGGGGCTTTATACTGAAGAGGCGGAGCCCAATCCTCTTTCGGTATATGGAAAGGCTAAGTACGAGGCTGAAAAAATTATCATTTCAAGTTCAATTTCATATGCTATAGCGCGAACAATTTTGTTATATGGTGTAGCTCCGAATTTAAGCCGCACTAATATAGTGCTATGGATTATACAGAGCCTGCAAGCCGGTAAAGCGATTCAGGTGGTATCGGACCAATACCGAAGCCCTACTTTAGCTGAAGACCTAGCAGATGGGCTAGTAGCAATTCTTTTGAAGGAAAAAACAGGAATTTATCACTTATCGGGCCCCGAGGTGATGTCTATATTAGAAATTGCCTATACTGTTGCTGACTATTTCGAGTTAGATAAGTCTTTGATTACACCCACTACTACGGCGGCTTTAGGGCAGCCTGCACTGCGTCCCCCCCGAACTGGTTTTATTTTGCTGAAAGCCAATTTAGAACTAGGCTACAATCCCCATTCTTTACGAAATGGCTTAGCTATTGTAAAGCAGCAACTAGAAGATTTATAATCATGATTTATTTTACGCCAGACTTTTTTGATTTTTTTCAGCAGCTTAGTCAAAATAATAATAAAGCTTGGATGGATGCGCATAAAAAGATATTCGAGGAAGCTGTTAAGTTTCCCTTTCGCAGGTTGGTAAGTGATTTTTTGGAAAAGTTGTATGAATTGGAGCCTACTTTTCCTACTCAAAAGCCAGAGCACTGTATTTTTCGTATTAATCGAGATATACGATTTTCTTCTAATAAGGAGCCTTACAAAACTCACGTGGCAGCTTATTTTTGTCGAGGGGGTAAGAAAAGCGAACGGCCTGGCTTTTACATACACTTAAGTGCCCAAGATTCTTTTGTAGGCGGTGGCTGCTATGAACTTTCTAGTAGTAATCTAAAAAAAATACGTCAGCAGATTTACTCCTGCTCCCAGGAATTTATGGCTTTGGTTAATGAGCCCTCTTTTTTAAATACGTTTGGTGAAATACAGGGCACAAAAAATAAAGTGTTGCCCAAGGAATATAAAAAAGTAGCTCAGCAGATACCCCTTCTTTATAATAAGCAGTATTATTTTTTAGTAAGCCTATCTAAGGAACAAATTTTAGGTCAAAATTTGCTAGAGCTGCTTACTAGCTATTACCGAATAGCCTTGCCTATTTTAAAATTTTTTGAAAATGCTTTTCTTATCGAAGACTGTTCCTCTTGCTCAGATTTTTATTTATGAGTAGAAGTTTTAACTAGACTAAATTTTACAGTTTCATTAAACTTTTTTTTAATATTGCTGTTTAGTAGCAAGAGTTACTAATTCCTATTCTCCTTATCAAAAAAGATTGCCTTCCTAGAAATTAGTTATTAGTAAGTAAATACCCAAACTAAAACTAAAATTCAGCACAAGTATGGAAGAAAATAAAGAAAGAGCGAGTGAAAGTAAATTAGGGGGCTTTAGAGATAAATATTTTTCAGAGGGCCTTTTATGGTTTTGCAGAATTTTTGTAGGTTTACTATTTACCATTTCAGGCCTTATAAAGGTAAATGATATTACGGGTTTTGCTTACAAATTAGAAGATTATTTTAATGTATTTGAAAATGATTTTGGTTTACCTGCTCATTGGTTTGCCAGTTGGGCAATTCTTCAGTCAGCACTTATTTCTATTTTTGAGGTAGCAGTAGCTATTACGCTACTTATTGGTTTTTGGCCGCGTCTAACAGCTGGTTTATTGTTAGGAATGATAATCTTTTTTACTTTTCTTACCGGCTATTCCTGGCTTTTAGAGCGAGTGCAAGATTGCGGCTGTTTTGGCGATGCCCTAAAATTAACACCCTTTCAGTCTTTTATGAAGGATGTGGTGCTTACGGTTTTAATTGGTTACATATACCGTTATCGTGGAGAAATAAAACCCTTAATGCCACCTAAGTTAAATGCTAGCACAGCAGCCATAGCAACATTGCTTACTACATTTATCACGTATTACTGCTATGCGCATTTACCTATTATCGATTTTCGCCCTGCTTGTGTAGGCTGTAATCTTAAAGAAAATGTAACCGAAAAAGAAGTTGAAGAGGGTGTTTTTGAAGCCAAGCTTAAGAGCTATTCTCCTATGCAAAATGATTGTCAAGTAGATGAGTTTAAGGGGAATACGCTGCTTTTTATTATTCCTAAGCTTCATAAGCTAGGTGATGAAGAGATTAAAAATCTTATACAGCTATATCAAGCTGTGAAAAATGATGTACAAGTACTAGCAGGAGTTAGTGCTTCTCCTACTTCAAAAGTGCAGGAGTATAAACAAAAATATAATATTCCCTTTTGTATGTCTTTGCAGGACGAAACGATGCTTAAAACGATGATACGTTCTAATCCGGGCTTTATTTTATTAAAAGATGGCATTGTAATTGGGCAATGGCATTATAATGATATTCCTAGCCGTGAGACTATTTTGAAAACACTGGATAAAAGTAAGTAGCTAAATTTTAAGCACTTCAAAAAAGAGCTATGAGTTGGATTCTTAGAGAAACTCATGGTTCTTTTCTTATTATTTTAGGGGGTGTTAAAATTTATAATAAAGCGAGTTCTTTTATTACTTCCTACTCTCTGGGGGGTTGTTACTTTGCTTTTTATCATTTTTGCATTGCTAGGAGATCCTAGTCGAATGCTTGTTGGCCAAAGAGTAGATGCCCAAACATTAGCAAGCATAAGAAAAGAATTAGGGCTGGATAAACCTCTTTGGATCCAGTATTTTCTTTATTTAAAGGATTTAAGCCCTGTAGATTATTTAGATGCTTTTCAATTACAATCAGGTGTATATTATTATTGGGCGCCCCTAGGAACAAGCCCAAAAGGAGCCTGGGTGATTAAATTACCCTATCTAAGGCGTTCTTACCAAAACGGAAAGAGTGTGGCTTCTCTGTATTTGGAGCATTTGCCAGCTACCCTTTTGCTGAGCTTTAGTAGTTTAATTTTAGCCGCTCTTGTAGCTGTTCCTATGGGCTTGTTAGCTGCTTACTACCGATTTTCTTTTTTAGATTATTTTCTAAGTATTGGAGCTGTTATAGGGGTCTCTACTCCTTCTTTTTTTGCTGCTATTTTCTTTTTATGGTTTTTTGCTATTTATGCTCACTCATGGACGGGGCTCAATGTTTGTGGTTATATTAAAAGTGAATCTATATGGGGCAATAGTATTGTTTGGCATTGGCAGAATTTAATTTTGCCGACTCTTACCTTAGGCCTTCGTCCTATGGCTATTCTTTTTCAGTTGATGCGAGGGGCAGCTACCCAAGTTTTGCAGCAAGACTACATTCGAACTGCAAGGTCCAAGGGTATTCGAGAAGTATTTGTGATGCTACGCCATGTATTTCCTAATGCTTTTAGTCCTGTTTTTACAGCCCTTTCTGGCTGGTTGGCAGCCCTCCTTTCAGGCTCTTTCTTTGTTGAATATATATTTGGTTGGCCGGGCATAGGCAAATGGACTGTAGATGCTTTACACGCTAATGATTACCCTATAGTATTAGGCAGCTGTATTTTTACTGCTTTTCTTTTTATGATTATTACATGTATAAATGATTTATTTCTTGCTTATATAGACCCTAGAATTCGACTTCTATGAAAAAATAGAACTTACATAGAATCATTCAAGTATATTTTTTAAATTTGAATTAAAGCTAGTAAGTAATTACGTAATAACACGTATTTTTCAATTAAATTTTTATAATTTGAAAATAATCCTCATTTTAGCCTACCAAGTAATCGAAGTCTTTTGGAAAATATTCGTTTAGTTAGAAGCTAGCAAAGCATGTTTAATAGCAATAAATATAGACATACTATTAGCATAGGCATATGCGTAATATTTTGGCTTATACTTTACTCCTTGCCACCAGGAGTAGCGCAGGTAGACTCTTTAAAAAGAAAAGGAATTTTTGTTTTTTCAGTAGAAGATGTACTAAATCTACCTGTAGAGGTTTCTGAACCTATTGTCGTAACAGCCTCTCGCCTTGCCCAAAAACAATCTGAAGCTCCTGCCAATATTTACATTATCACTGCAGAGCAAATTCGCAATCGTGGCTATTTTAATTTATTAGACATTCTAGGGGATATAGTAGAATATAAAACTGAGCAGTATGGCAATTCTACAAACTTTAATGATATTACTACTCGTGGTATTAGGGGGCAGCTAATGTTTATTATCTTACTCAATGGTATAAGAATTTCTTCTCCCACTAATGAAAATTTACCTATTGTAGAAAATTTTCCAATTCGTTCTGCTAAGCAAATTGAAATTGTTACTTCTCCGGCTTCTTCAGTGTATGGAGCTGATGCGATTGCAGGAGTTATAAACATTATTACTTACAAACCCGAAGAATTAAATAGTTTACAGGCTACTATATATGGCGGGTTGTATAACCAATGGGGTGGAAATATTATGGCAGGAAAGAAATGGGGGAATTTAGGCATATTTCTAAGTGGACACTACCACTATGATGAATTACCCAATTTTAGTAAATTTTATCCAGATAGGTATCAAGGCTTAGAGTCATTAAAGACAGGTTCTTTTTATACCGCTTTTGGCCCAATGACTCCTCGAACCCCTGTATCGCCCGAATATGGTCATCTTCTTGCTGCCTACAACCTGCAGGGTATAGTTACTTATGGCGATATAAGTCTCACTATTCACCGTAATTATACTCGTTTCCCTAGCTCTATTTACTATACTCCCAACAATGCTGTTTACAACTCTAATGCTTTTATTGCACCTAGTGTAACTATGGGGAGTATGGCTTTCACCCGAAATTTTGGAAGGCTTTATAATTTCACTAATCTTACCTACAGTGAATATTACATATCCCCATACTCCAATTATAGAAATTTATATAGTGGTATGGAGCCAGGATATAAGTTTGGGATGGGAAATATGTTTCAGCTAGAGCAACAAAATGCATATAATTTTAGTAGTCGTATTAGTTTGGGTTGGGGGTTTAGTTTTCAAAATTTTTTTGCTATGCCGCGCGGAGACGATTTGGATAGAGTAATTGACCCTAATAAGTCTATACAAGCCAACATTAATGGAACGCCATTTCCTGCTACTTTTTATACGATGAGGTATTCAAATACAGGGGCCTATACTCAAATAATATATAAACCATTTTCCAAGTGGGTATTAACTGCAGGGGCGCGTTTTGATTATAATACTCGTTACCGGTCGTTGTTTAACCCAAGAGTAGGAATGGTATATTTGCCATCCAAAAATACTAATCTCAAGCTATTCTATGGAGCTGCTTTTTTGGCACCCCCACCTTGGCGAGTTTTTGAGCATTATGGAACCTTTTTCCCTATTGATGATAGTGCAAAAGTATGGAAATCGGCATTTTGGCAGCTTCCTAATACTAATCTAGGTCCTGTTACGGCCCATTGTGTTGACTTTATTGTGAAACAGAAATTAAGTGACCTTAATATTTATTTTTCTGTTTATCACATCTGGCTTGCAAATTTATTTTTTCGAGTTTCCGATGCAGAGTATACCCAAATTTATAATGGGCAGTATCAGGGCAAGCCAGTAGATTATATTCAGGTGAATATTAACGGAGGTGAGCAAAGAAATTACGGGGGTACTTTAGGAATAGAGTGGCAAAAAAAATTAGTTCGTAAAAATGAACTTCGATTGAGTAGTGCTTTAGGCTACGTAGAAGGACAGCAGATTTTTGATGGTACTATTATTGAAATCCCCTATATCTCTACTTTGCAGTATCGGGCGATAGCAGAGTGGTTTTCACCAAAATTCAGTGTGGTAGCTAGAGTCATCGCAATGAATGCGCAGAGGACAGTGGCCACTACGGATAAAGGAGATAGGCATCTTACCCTGCCAGGGTATTGGGTTTTACATTTAAGTGCGGGTTATCAAATATTTCCATATTTGCGCTTAGGGGTACATCTGGTGAATGTAACTGATCAGCGATATTATAATGTACAAGAAGAAGCGTTGGTGGATAGATCCACTCATTTAGGAATGCCCCAAAATCCTTTTCGTATTGTATTTTCAGTAGATTACAATTTTAACTTAAAGAAATAGTTTGCTAGCTTCTTTTAGTTTAATACAGTGCTCAACAATGAAAAAAAAGTTTTTGCGTAAAATTGGTATTATTGTAGGGTTTTCTGTAGCAACTTATACTTCTTCTTATGCCCAGAATGTAAATCAGCTTATTTCCCGTTTAGCTACTGAAAAAAATGATTCTGTTCAAGTGCATCTTATGCTTCAAATAGCTACTCTTGAAGTAAATGCTAAAAACTGGGAAAAGGCACGTACTTATGCAGAAAATGCTTTGGAGCTTTCTACTAAAATTACTTATGGAAGAGGACGTGGCGAAGCTCTTTTGCAGCTAGGAGAAATACATAAAAAAACAGGCAAACTTAATTCTGCCATTAATTATTACTTGCAGGCTTTACTTACTTATGAAATTATTGGGGATAGAAATAAGCTTATTTTTACCTATAACGAATTAGGCTCTATTTATCAGCAATCTTTCCTTTATGAAAAAGCAGTAGATTACTATACCAAAGCGCTAGAACTGGAGAGAAAGCAACAAAATAAAGGAGGGCAGGTAATATTTCTCTCTCGTATAGCCCAATGTTACTTAGAGGCGGGGAAATATAATGAAGCTTATAACTACTTTAATCAAGCTTTAGCTTTGCAGAAGAAAGAGGGTTCTGTGGCAGAACAAATAGCTATTTACAAGAATATGGCTATTGCAGCAACCCTAGCACAAAAATATTCCGATGCACTTGAAGCAAACCTAGCTCTATTGAGTTTGTATGAAAGCCAAAAAGATATAGAAAACCAGACTTATACTTTAAATAATATAGGCTTTGTTTACCAAAAAATGGGTAATGATGCTAGAGCAGTAGAGTACTTTAATAAAGCTTTTGCTCTTAATAAGCAACTTTTGACCCAGAACATTGGAAATCGTTCGAATGCTTCAGCACTGCTCATCAATATGGGGTTTATAAGTACCTACCTTAAGGATTATACTAAAGCAATAGATTATTACCGCGAAGCTCTTGCAATTGAAGAAAAAGAAAAGGATAGCGACGGTATAGCCCGAGTCTCTAACTATTTGGCAGTGACTTATTTTGTAGGAGGTTTAGGAATTAATGAATGTATTGAGTACGCTACTAATGCAGCTAAAATTGCAGAGTCTATTGGAGCTAATGATATTCTTTTACAGAGTTATAAAATTCTTTCCGAAGCATATAACAAAAATAACGACCCGCAACAAGCTCAAAAATACTTT
Organism: Bacteroidia bacterium; assembly: GCA_025057395.1. Lineage (GTDB taxonomy): Bacteria > Bacteroidota > Bacteroidia > J057 > JANWXU01 > JANWXU01. The sequence continues at coordinate 22,065 of JANWXU010000009.1, forward strand.
AAATTATATAGTAATTTAAAGCAAGAACTAGATAAAAGAGAACTAGCTCAGAGGGAATCTTTAGTACAAAGTCAAATAGAAATAGAAAAGAGGGAAAATGAGCTTCGACTCTTAATTGCAGAAAAGGAAAAGCAAGAGCTTGCGTTAAATAAGTCTATTCTGGAAGCAGAAAAGAGAGAAAAGGAGCTTGCTCTCAAACAAAAAGAATTAGCTTTGCTCAAGCAAAAGCAGGAGCTACAGGAACAAACTTTGCGTAATCAACAGCTAGAAAAGGAGAGGGTAGAGCAGGCTCTTCGTTTGGCAAAGGAGCAGCTTATTACGGATAGAAAAAATAAAGAAATTTTAGAGCTACAAAAAAATCAAAAAATTCAGGAGCTAGCTCTTAAGCAGCAGGAATTAGAAAAGAATGAGAAAGAAAAAACTATTCGCTTATTGCAGGCAGACCAGGCGATAAAAGAGCAAAGATTGCAGGAAGAAAAAAGAGCAAAAAACTATTTGATAGGTATTGTTTCTTTAGTAGGACTTTCATTTGCTACTTTTTTGTATGGGTATATTCAAAAGCAAAAGGCTGCCAAAATTTTAGCTAGGCAAAAAAGAGAAATTGAAGAAGCAAATCAAAAACTTCAACAGGTAAATGAGCTTATACAAGAGCAAAATAATTTATTAATTGCCAGCGAGGAAGAACTTCGAAGTAATCAAGAGGAGCTTCAAGCTGTGAATGAAAATTTAGTAAATACCCAAAAAGAACTTGTTGCTAAAAATGAATTTTTAGAAAAGGCTCTTCATGAATTAGAAGAATCTAAAAAACAAATTGAAGCGCAGCAAGCGCAGTTAGTGCAATCAGAAAAAATGGCTGCCTTGGGCCAACTAATAGCAGGAATTGCCCATGAGGTAAATACGCCCCTAGGAGCAATTCAAGCATCAGTAGGTACCATAGAGCGTGCCTTGAACAACACCATTCACAAGCTTCCTAAGCTATTAAAGCAGCTCACGCCGGCAGAAGAAGAATGTTTTTTTGACCTTTTAGAAAGAGCTTTGCATAGCAAACCTGAGATTTCTTCTCGCGAAGAACGAAAAAAGAAAAAAGCTTTGATTGAAGAATTAGAAACAGCTCAAGTTCCACAGGCTTCGGCAATTGCAGATAGCTTGTGTGACATGGGAATCTATGAAAATGTAGCAGCTTATTATCCTCTTTTTTATCATGATAATGTTCTCGAAACATTAAGTGTTGCTAACTATATAGCATCGCAGAAAAGAAATAGTCAAACTATTAAGATAGCAGTAGAAAAAGCTTCTAGAATTGTATTCGCTCTTAAAAACTATGCGCGTTTTGACCATAGTAATGAACCCGTGCAAGCAAGTATTATTGATACCCTAGAGACAGTGCTTACCCTCTATCATAATCAGCTTAAGCGGGGTGTTGAGGTAATTAAAAACTACCAAGAAATTCCACCTATAGAGTGCTTTCCAGACGAATTAAATCAAGTGTGGACTAATATAATTCACAATGCTGCTCAAGCTATGGATTATAACGGTAAATTAGAAATTACAGTAGAGGCAACGGAAGAATATGCTTTAGTGCATATTACCGATACTGGAAAAGGAATTGCTCCAGAAATTCAGCACCGGATTTTTGATGCTTTTTTTACTACAAAAGCTGCAGGTGAAGGAAGTGGCCTTGGGCTAAGTATTGTGAAAAAAATTATACAAAAGCACCAAGGAGATATTTGGTTTGAAAGTGTACCAGGCAAAACTACTTTTACTGTTAAGTTGCCCTTTGTACTTAGAAAACAGCAGGAGCCAGAAAAACAACTTTCTTAGAAAAGATAATTTTTTAATAAAGTATTTTTGATTCTTCTTAATATGAAGTAAATTGCTATAACTATTGATATTCAAATACTTAAACTTAATTTGATATAATCTTCAATATTTTATACACTATGAGCACTAAAAAAGCTATTCTTTGTGTGGATGACGAAAAAATCATATTAGATAGCATTAAAGAGCAACTAAAACCCTATTTAGGTAAGGATTATATTTTAGAATTTTCTGATAACCCACTTGATGCACTGGACATAATTCATGAATTACAGGAAGATGGTATTGAAGTAGGTGTAATTGTTTCAGATTGGCTGATGCCGGAGATGAAGGGAGATGAATTTTTAATAAAGGTGCATCAAGAAAATCCCTCGATTATAAAAGTAATGCTTACAGGGCAGGCAGACGCTTCAGCTATTGAAAGAGTAAAGAAAGAAGCTAATTTATATCGCCTACTTCTAAAACCATGGAAGGAAAGTGATTTGGTAGATACCATTAAGAAAGGTTTAGCCTCTTAAGAGGTTAGCTTGAATGAAAATTTTTTGAATTTGGCAATTTTATTATATCTTTGTACATCCTTGCACTTACAAATTCAAAAGTAATGTTCGGAGTGTAGCGCAGCCCGGTAGCGCGCTTCGTTCGGGACGAAGAGGTCGTAGGTTCAAATCCTATCACTCCGACAAAATTCCAAAGGCTACCTCTGAGTGTACCTATGTGCTTAGGGGTAGTTTTTTTATCTTGTATTTATATTTTATGCTTATACTTAGGTTTTCAAAAATGGTAATAGTATTTTATTTTAATATTTGCATTGTCAAATAATTATTTGTATATTGCTCTAAATGAAATATAAATATAAGCATGGTAGGAACAGCAAAAGTATTAATAGATTCTATTATTTTTAATCGTGCTAAGGGTGACGATATGGTTGCAGCAATGATAAGAACCAAACTTGCATTGAAGGGAATTAATTGTACTAAATATAAGGGGGACACGCCAGATGATCCTAAAATTATTGAAAGATTATTAGCGATTGCTCGTGATTTTGGTATTGCAGAACCTGTAATGAAGCAATATGAAAGCTATCGTCGCCGTATCCAAGCACAATAGTCCGGTAGAGGCGGCTAGTGAAATTGCTAAAGGACTAGCTCTAGCTACTGAACCATTAGCGCTGGTGGTAGTCTTTGCTTCATCGGCATACGATCCGAATACTTTAGCTACAGAGTTAGGTAAACAAATTACGGTTCCTTTTATAGGTTGCACTACTGCTGGAGAATTTGCAAGTGGTATTGTTTTGAAAAATGGTATAGTAGCGCTAGGACTTTTTTCAAGCCTTATTCGAAAAGTATCGATAGCAGCAGTAGAGAATTTATCTTCGGGTATAGAATTAGCCCAGCCACTAGAGGTTTTAGCTGCACCCTTTGGTAAACCGCTTTCCGAACTTGATGTAAGAAAACACGTAGGCTTAGTTTTTGTAGACGGCTTGAGCAAAGCAGAAGAGAAATTAATGGAAAAGTTAGGGGATAGCACGGATATTATTTTTGTAGGAGGTTCTGCGGGTGATGACTTGAAATTTCAAGCTACATATGTATTTGCTAATGGTAAAGCCTACACCAATGCAGCAGTATTAGCTCTTTTAGAGCCCGCTGTACCCTATAAGATTGTAAAAACACAAAGCTTTAGGGTTTTAAATCAAAAGTTAGTTGCCACAAAAGTAAATGAAAAAGAAAGGGAGGTGCTAGAATTTAATGGTTTGCCGGCAGCAAAAGCCTATGCTCAGGCACTAGGTACTACTGAGGAGCAACTACCTAATTTTTTTATGCAAAATCCGGTAGGTCTAATTGCTGATACTGAACCTTTTGTTAGAAGCCCTCAGCAGGTGAAAAGTAATAGTGTGATATTTTATTGTAATGTACTAGAGGGGATGGAGTTAGCCCTTTTAGATTCTACTGATATTGTCAAAGATACACATCAGGCTCTTCAACAGGTAGAAAAAGAACTAGGTTCTATTTCTGCAATCCTCAACTTTCACTGCATTTTACGTACTCTACAGCTCATGCAAACGCCTGGCAAACTGGAGGAATATGCCCAGCTTTTCAAGGCCTACCCTAGTATAGGCTTTAGTACCTATGGCGAGCAATATCTAGGCCATATTAACCAAACTTCTACTATGTTAGTTTTTGCTTAATTGGTAAAGGTTTTTTGTGTGTTGTTATATTATAATTATAATAAGGGCAAGTTTACCTTTTTTTGTAAGCGGTAGAAAGTTTGCCAGAATTTATTTATTATTTTTACTTTCAGGGGAGGTGAAAAGATTTTGTTAAATGTGTAAAGGTCTGCACGTCGGTTAGGGGCTATAATATTAGGGTGATGGGTAATACTAATTTCTTGGGTGGCAACGTTTGCCATGGGGTGTTTGTTACCAAAATAGGCAATATTAGTTCCCTCACCATCGAACCCAATATTACTTACTAAATTTACGTTCGGTGTGATAGAAAGTCCATGTTGGCATAAATTGGTAAAAAACCATTGATAAGACCATGCTGTGCGAATAATGCCCTTATAGCAGAGGTGAAACTTTTTTTTCCAATACTTTTGTTCTCGAAAAGTAGGAAAAAAATAACTAAGATAGTTACCTTTTAAAAAAAGGGGCCATTTACCCATGTGAATATCAAAGTATTGCCAAGCTCGGCGCCATGTTGCCCACCCCCATATATGAGGATATATTGAAAAATAATAAGCAGCATCTCCCCATTTTTGACCATCTTGCCAGTTATTACCGCCAATGTGCATGATTCGTGTATCGTTTTTGTAGTAATCAAGCAATGTTTGACAATAATAAAAAAAGCTTAGGTGGGGGAGGCAATCATCTTCCAAAATAATGCCCTGCTCTTCGTAGCTAAAGAACCAGTTTATAGCACCGCTGACTCCCAGTTTACATCCCACATTCTCTGGTAGAAAGTTTTTTTTTACTATACACGGCCAATCGACTTGGTCGATAATAGCTCGCGTTGCAGCACAGGCCTCTTGGTCACCTACTTTATTAGGCCTTGGACCATCGGCACTAACATATAGTTTGGTAGGTTGGATTTCTCGAATGCGTTGAAATACTTGTCTTGTAGTTTCTGGCCGATTAAATATGATAAATAAGATAGGTGTTTCGAAAGCCACACTTTCTTGCTTAATAGCCTCTTCTTAATGGTAAATTTATATAAAAATCTTAGAAATCAAGAATTGGATTTGAGTGAACTATAAATGGGTATTTCTTGTAGTAAAGAGGAAAGTAAAAAAGTGTAACACAAAGGATTTTATGGTTTCAAAATTAAAGAAGCTGCTAGGATGGGGAGCTATTTTTAGTTTTTGTTTGAGCTACGGGGCAGGGGCATTCTCGCAGAAGAAAAGCCGAACAGATAGTGTTGTGTATACTTCAAAGTATCCTTTGTTCTCATACGGAATGAGAATAGGCTTTAATTTAGCTGCTTATCGGGGGGTGGAGGTCAAGAATGCTAATACACATCCTGGTTTTATGGGCGGCACTAGCCTAACAATTCGTTTAAACCCAAAGTGGGCAATACAGCCCGAACTTTTATTTTCACAAAAATCTGCAAGTGCACTGTATATTGTACAAGAGCAAAACGATACACTAGGAGGAACTATATTAACTACTGTAAGAAACGATGCACGGCTAAATTTTTCTACTATTGACCTTCCATTGCTTGTCAAATACTATTTTGCAAGTTCGCCTCAGTTTAGTGCTTTTTTTTCGGGAGGTGCTTTTTTAAGTTATACGCTAGGCTTTTCGGTAGAAGGAATATCAGACGTTTATCTGGAGGGCGACCTTTTCAATGCAATTTTTGGGCGCAATACAAAAGTTCTTTTTCAGAGCGAACCTATTGATGCTCGTAGATTTAGTTTTTCTAAATTTGACTGTGGCTTTGTTGTGGGCGGAGGTTCTATTTACAACCTAGGCTTAGTGCGCCTAACTTTTGATATTCGCTACGCCATGGGAGTACCTGATATTGACCATAAACCTACTATTATTCGTACCGGCGCCTTTATTTGTTTGGTAGGTATTGAATTCTGAAAGCTTTTATAAGTTATTTTTAATACAATTTTTTGAGTAGTTACTTCTGCTGGTATAAAACAAAAATGTGTTATTTAGAATAATTCTATTTAATTTGAAGCATAAGGAATTTTTCATCTTAAAGATTAGTTAAAAGCTCAAAAGGAAGGGAAATGGTTTATGTAACAAGAAAAGTTCATTTTAATGCTGCCCACAGAATGTACAACCCTACTTGGAGTAAAGAGAAAAACCAAAGTGTTTTTGGGCCTTGCAGTAACGAAAATTGGCATGGTCATAACTATGAATTGGAAGTTACTGTTTGCGGAGAGCCTGATCCAGATACAGGATATGTTATCGACTTACGACTGCTAAATCACTTAATAGAAGAAAAAATACTCAATAAAGTAGACCACCGTAATTTGAATTTAGATGTAGACTTTATGCAAGGAATTATTCCTTCTTCTGAAAATTTAGCAATTGCTATTTGGAAGGAGCTTGCCCCGCATATTACTCCTCCGGCCTTTCTTTATAGTATCCGTTTATTTGAAACGCCTCGTAATTTTGTTGAGTATAAAGGAGAAACATACATAATTACTAAGCAGGACTAATCAGTTGCATAGAAATATAATTTTGAAATTATTATTCAAAACGACATGGAACTACTCCTATTAGAAAAATATTTACAAATGGGCGAGGAGCACACCTCATGGAGCAAGCACACTCCTATATGCCCGGAAGCCTTTAATCGTTATTCTAAAGAAGAAAAAATCCAAATTATTGCTGAAAAGTTTAGAGATATAATGCAAACACTTGGTCTAGATTTAGAAGATGATAGTTTAGCGGGTACTCCTTACCGGGTGGCCAAAATGTATGTTGAGGAAGTATTTGCGGGTCTTGATCCTAAGAATATGCCTAAAGTAGCTCTCTTTGAAAATAAGTATGCCTATAATGAAATGCTTATTGAAAAAAATATAACTGTTCATTCTATGTGCGAGCATCATTTTGTTCCTATTATTGGTGAAGCTCATGTGGGTTATATTTCAAGTGGCAAGGTAATAGGCTTATCTAAAATTAATCGTATTGTGAAATATTTTTGCAAGCGTCCTCAAGTACAAGAGCGACTCACTTGTGAGATAGCAGAGCACCTTGCCCAAGTGCTTGAGACTAAAGACGTAGCAGTAATTATCAATGCTAAGCACTACTGTGTTGCAATGCGCGGTATTGAGGATAATACTAGTACTACTATCACTGCTGTATATAAAGGGAAGTTTGAAGAGCCTTTTTATCGTGAACAATTTTTACGTCTGTTAAATATATAAGGCAAAATAAATTAAAAAAGCTTCTAAAAGTATGCCGGCTACTTTTAGAAGTTTATCAAATTCTATCAAAGTAAAATTTTTAGAAGCGATAGTATATACCCAATCCTAGGTAAGGATAAAGTACCATTTCATTTTTTTCACCAAAATTTACTAACCCTGCTCCTAGTTCAGGTGCTAAACTCAAAGTAGCAAAATTTCCTTCTATGATTTCTTCTAAGAAAAATTCCATTCCAACTCCCCCTGCTAAGCCCAAAGAGGTACGCTGAAATTTATAGCTCCATATTCCTATACTTGCAAAACCATATGCACTATAAATCCGTTCATTATGAAAGCGATAAAGACCGCGAAAGAACAAGCCCCTATCGTACCCAAAGGGATCGATTCCTACCTGTAAGGTAAATACATTACTTGTGTTGTAGTATGCTGTTATTCCGCCTATTGGCCATGCGCCTAATAAGCCTACACCCCATTGCTTATTATCTGCTCGGCTTTGTAGACAACAAAAAAGTAAAATAAATAGTGATATCAACAATTTATTATGCATAGAGGGTAAAATTTACTAATCATTAAAATCAGGCGTGTAATAGCGTTGAGGTATTAAATATTCTTGTATATACTCTGTTATTCCTTCTTCTATTGAAGTAAAGGCAGCTGTATATCCTGTACTTCTTAGTCGTTTTGTGGTAGCCGCAGTATAATATTGGTAGCTGTTTCGAATATCCGATGGAATATCGATAAATTCAATTTTGGGGGGTAGTTCCAAGTTACGGAATACAATTTGGGCAAGCTCTAGAAAGCTACGTGCTTGACCTGTTCCTAGGTTATAAATACCTGAATGTTGGCGCAGTTCCATGAAGTGGAAAATTACAGACAAAACATCTTTTATATATACAAAGTCTCTTTTTTGTTCGCCATCTCTAAAATCGGGGTGATGTGAACGAAATAATTTTAACTTTTGGGTATTTTTTATTTGATGAAAGGCATGCCAAATGACGCTTGCCATTCGACCTTTGTGGTATTCATTAGGCCCGTAAACGTTGAAAAATTTTAATCCACACCAAAAAAAAGGCTGTTCTTTTTGTGTAGAAGCCCATAAATCAAATTGTTGCTTAGAGCAGGCATAAGCATTTTGAGGAGCTAGCCGCGGGAGTAATTGGGGGTCATCATCAAAACCCCATTCCCCCTTTCCGTAGGTGGCAGCACTCGATGCATATATCAGCGGGATATAATGCTGCACGCATGCTAGCCAAATATTTTTTGAAAATTGTAGGTTGAGTTCTTCAAATGTAGTTTTATCTTGTAAAGTAGTATCTGTACGCGCTCCTAGATGAATAATAAACTGTATATGCTTTTCTTTGCCCTGGAGCCATTCAAAGAAAACAGAGCGTTCTACTAATTGGCGTACTTGGCACTGAATAAAATTTTTATGCTTATCAGTTCGAGAAAAGTCATCTACTAAAATTAGATCTTTATATCCTTGTAGATTTAAAAAAGTTGCTAAGCAACTTCCAATAAAGCCCGCTGCCCCTGTAATAACAATCATAAATTAGTCCTCTAATCTAGACTGTTTTTGCTGTTTATCTATAAAATTTAAAATAATTCCAGTAATAATATATAGAGCAACTATGATGCCACCCGTAATTAAAAGAAGAATAACTAATACTAGGCGCACCAACGCTACGTCCAATCCTAATTTATCAGCAAGCCGTGCTGCTACCCCTAGTAATACTCGATCTGAGCGTTTTTCTAACAATAAATTGCGAACTAAAGGATTTTTTTGATTTTTTCTATTTCGCGAATTTTCTTGGATCCATCTTTGGTAAAGTTTATCGATTTTTTGGGATAGTTCCCTTAAGGGAACATAAGAAACTTGATTTAGGGTATAGAGTCCTCCTAGCACGAGGAGAACAATTGCCAAAGTGCATAAAATAGGAGTGAACTCGAAGTTGGAAGATGTAAAAATTAAAAAGAAGGCCATCACCAGAAATACGATACCAAATGACATAAATGCTCCCGGTGCTTGAGCCTGCCTTTTTTTATCTTGGGCTAGTAACTCTTCGTTGTAGCGAATCAGCTCTTCTGCTTCTCTTTTTTTGTGTTCTATTTTTTTACTATCTTCCTGATATTTCCAAAAATCTTGTAGTTCTTCTATCATTTGTTATTGATTGTTTGAGATTTTGAATCATTGAATGCACAATAAAAATACACAAATTTCTTAGGTAATAGTACTAATTTTTTAGTACTAGTAACTAGGTTTTATTTCACTTCTATTTTAATTTGCTGGGGCTGGAGGCTTTCTAATGTTTTCATTGCGTTTAAGGCACCCGGATTTTTAGGATCTAGTTGTAGTGTTTTTTGCCAAAGTGCTCTAGCAGTATCGTAAGAAGCTAATTGATAATATGCTACTCCCATGTTGTAGTAATACTCAGGAAAATTAGGATTTAGGGGAATGGCTTTATTATAGCAATTAATAGCTTCTCGGTATTTTTGTACGGTTAGGTAGTAGACAGCTAGATTGCTCCAAGCTAAAGGATTGGCAGGGTTGTATTCAATTGCTTTTTTCAATGCCACATATGCAGAATCATACTGTTTAGCATTATAAAAGCGTAGTCCTTTTTGGATGTACCCCTTACTCATCCAGTCCAAAGCTTCATGGTATTTGGGGTGAAGGGATAAAGATTTCTGGAGGTAGTGCACCCCCAAATTCCAGTACTTTTGAAATTTTTCTTCCGATTTAGCTGTATCCGGGTCTAAAGCATAGCTCATGTATACCATTCCTGCACCACAATTGGTTAGAGCACTGTTAGGGGCATTTTTTACATCTGCCAGAAATAAAGACTTATTATCATACCAATCAGGGTTCCGCTTGTAAGTTTTATAGCCCAATAAGACCAAAACTATTATGAAAGCTGCTATTGTAGTATAATTGAAAAAAGAAAATTTTCTAGCCATAGAGCTAAGTCCCCATTCCCAACCTAGGCCTGTTACAAGGGCAATGCCCAAAGAAGCTTGATAAATCATGCGCTCGGCTACAACGCCTGTATCAATAAATAGATTCGAGGCGATAGAAGCTGAACAATAGAAAAATAAAATAGCATAAGCAAATTTATTTTTATGACGTAGTTGCCAAAGCGCCCAGAGACAAAGAACAGCATGCATTAAAAACCATACCCAAACAATTCCATCTGAAAATGTACGATATTCAATTTCCTTATAATTGTAGTCTGAAGAAAGCGGATGTGGAAAAAATAGTAGGCGTATATACATTCCTAGGGTTACCAGCGAGGTAGCATAGCGAACTTCAGGCGGCGAGTTTAAATATAAATTGGCAATAATTTCATTGGATTTATTGGCTAAATCAAAACCAATTACCTTGATGCGGATTAAAAAATAAAATAATACTACTATTGCGTACAGAGCTGTAATTATGCCAATTGTACTTATTTTTTTTCTAGTAAAATAGAAGAGCGAAAGTGGTAAAATAGCTAAGAAGGTGATACCATTTTCTTTAGAAAGAAGAGCCAAGAAATAACAAAATAGAGCCAAAGGAACCAACCATATTTTGTTGCGGTTTAACCATTCCAGACATAAATATAAACTCAAAATAAGTAGAAGAAAAGATAGTACTTCGTCCCGTCCTTTTAGATTTGTAACTCCTTCTGTATGAATAGGGTGCAAAGCAAAAATAAGAGCTGTTGCAAATGAGGCTATGTGCTGTTTAGGAAATACATAGTTACGCAATAAAAGAAGAAGAATGATAACTGAAATTGCAAAAAGGATAATATTATTAAAATGATAAATGTGGGGATTAGCTTGAAAGAATTGATATTCAATGGCAAAGGTAATAGTAGATAAAGGGCGGTAATAGCGGTTGGCATGGCGTTTGGTTACAGGGTGACCTGCTAAAGTATTTTTTATCAAAATATCTCTTATACCCGCTATACCTTTCATTGTGAATTCATTTTCGTGAATTTGTAAGCCATCGTCAAAGGCAAAATCATTACGGATAGCATTACCGTAGGCCAAGAAAATGGCAACTACCAAAATAAATATTTGTATATATAAATTTTTCCAAGAGAGACGCGTATAGCGTGGCTCTGTGGCTGTTTGCGTTTCTTTTACTTTTGTCTCTACGCCAACTCCCTTAAGACTTGATGATACCCCCATGTTATTGCTTGCCCAAACCAAAAATTAAATTATTACAAATAAAGCAATTGTGAAGTTTTAAATCAAAATTAACTTAGCCATCAAGTTTTTGTACTATCTTCCTTTGGGGCCTAAAAACCAAGCCTAATTTTTAATTTTTAAATACTTTTTCTTATTTGTGAAATCCTTTTTTTTAAATTTAGTATATTTTTGAATTGACGCTGGTTCCTATTTCCTATGAGTGAAACAAATGATTTAGTTCCGCAAAACTATAATGAGTCAGATTTACAAAAATTAATTATTGAACTTCGAAAAAGCAAAGCGGATTTAGAGGCAAGAAGGTTTGTAGAGGCAAATCTGGCGCGTTTTTCTTCTATTATTCGCTTTCAGCCAGATGATACACTAGAAAAGTGGGCAGATAGAATTATGGATGAGCTAGTAAGTTGTGTTAACGGTCTACAGGGTGCTTTTTATGTAGCTGAGGAAAACGAATACTATCAATCTCAATTGCGGCTTATAGGAACTTTTGCTTACGATAAAAAACATTTAGCAACTACTATTCCCTTCGGAGAGGGGTTAATAGGACAGGCAGCAAAGTCGCAGAAGCCCTATTACCTTAATGCTAATTATCAATTACAACCTAAAACCTATAGCAGTTTAGCTCAATTAGAACTTAAGTCTGTGATTATTCAGCCTCTTATCTTTAATGATAGGGTTGAAGGGCTTATTGAGATATCTAGCGGCGTAGAATTTTCACCACAGGAAATTGAATTAGTACGCAGCCTTTCTGAAAATATTGCTGCTAATCTGCGTTCTGTGCAGCAGCAAGCTACTCTTAAGCGACTTTTTGAAGAGGCACAGAAAAAAGCACAACAATTAGAGGCGCAAGAAGAGGTAATGCGCCAAAATATGGAAGAGTTGCGAGCCACACAAGAAGAAATGAAAAGAGTAGAGCGAGAGCTTAAAGCCCAAGATGAAGCTATTAACCGCGCCTATGCTACTGCCCAATTAGACTTGGAAGGAAATATTATTTTTTGCAATACTTTATATGCTCAACTTTCTGGTTATACTCAAGAAGAATTGATTATGCAGTCCTTGCAAAAGTTATGGGTACCTAGTACTGCTTTAGAAGCCGAATATAAGCAATTTTGGCATCAGCTTCGACAAGGGGAAGTTATTTCGGGACGCTTTAAAAGGCTGCGTAAGGATGGTTCTATTTATTATATACAAGCTAGCTATAGCCCCGTTTTAGGAATTGATAAAAAGCCCTTGAGAGTCGCAGAATTTGCATGGGATATTACTGAGCAGGTGAAAGCAGAGCAAAATCTTACTAATACTAATGATGAGCTACGGGCTCAGATTCAAGCTATTCATCGTTATAGTCTAGTGTTAGAGTTAGACTCAATAGGTAATATCTTACATGCTAACCGAAATTTCTTAGCTTTATCCAATTTTACAGAAGAAAACCTAAAGAGCCAGCCCTTTACACAGTTATTAGACCAAGAAGCAAGAGGTGCTTTTGAGGAAGCTTGGGCTCGGTTACGAATGGGAGAAGCTATAAACCAAGAAGTTAAATTGCAGCCAAATGGTAAGAATCAAATTGTATGGATGCATGCTATTATGATTCCCCTTTTTGAGACCGGAAAATTATCTAAAGTTTTAGTCTTTGCTTGCGATATTACTCCACGAAAGGAGCAGTCTTCGCTGCTTCAAAAGGCTGTTTTTGCTTATCGCCGGCAACAGGAAGAAACTCAAAAATTAAAAGAAATGTTACGTATGGCCTCTAAACAAATTCAAAAACTACAAGCAGAAAAAAAATTCATCGATACCACCCTAAGCCAATTTTTAGCAATTCTAAATTTAGATATGCAAGGAAATATCTTAAAAGCCAATAGCTTTTTTTTCACTTACTTTTCCCTTGAACCTGCAACCACAATTGGCAAACCATTTGACTACTATTTTCGATTTGTCGCGGAGAATAACAACATCTCTGCCCCAGATGCAACAGATACAACAATGCTATGGCAAAATTGGATACATCAACAAGTGCCCTTGCCTAAGCAGGTGGAGTACATTGCTACCCCTCAAAATCAGTTAAAAACGATTTGCCATGCTTTTTACTTTCGAGAACAAGCTTCAGAAGAAGGACCCCATATTCTTGTTTTTTTGTTACCCTTGCCACAAAATTAAGATAGCTTCTAAGTTTTTAAGGTGAGTGAATGATAGTAGTGAGTTTAATTTATAATTTATGCTAAAAGCCAGTTTTTAGCTCTTTCTATTTCTTGAGGGGTAAAACAGCGCATTTGCCACAATACAAAAAAATTTTGCCAGCGTGTAATTAAGTCAACTTCTGGTTCATCACTAATAACAGCAATTTTATGGAAACCCTTCCAATGAGTAAATCCTAATTGGGCAAGAGAAAATAACGAACGGTAAGTAAAATCGGATAAACTTTGGATATACCACATGAAATTGAGTGGTTTCCCAAGCTTTATAAACTCTTGCATCTCCTTTTTTAATTTTTCGATATCTTGGCGAACAACAGGAGGGTAAAATTTAACTTCTACCAGGTTATTTTCTAAATTTTGCTGGATTTGAATAGGCATATAGGTATTGAGAATTCTGTAAAAATATGAAAAATTTACTGCTTTTTTGTAGCCACTTACTCGTTTTGTTTTTGGGGAACCCTAAGGAAAGTTTATACTAAACTATAGGCCCTTTTTATAAAAGATTACGAGCTTTTAGCTCTTTCTTTGTATCTTGCAAGAAATACAAACCTCAAAATCCTACTTCAATAAAATTATTCTTTGAAACTATGTGTTTTGCACAGCAAGTTTTATACAAAGCCTTATTACGTCTCTTGCTTTTAGGAATCTTTTGTCTGAGCAGTATCGGGTGGGGAGGGCTTAAGCTCCAAGTTGTTGCGCAGAATGTTTCTGTGCCTGGTACAGGTAGCGATACACGAACTCTTTGTAGTGGCACAATCTCAGACCCGGGCGGAACCACTAGTAATTACTTTAATAATGCTAATGGAAGACTTACTATTTTTCCACAAAACCCCTGCCAAAAAGTAAGACTTGAATTTATAGATATTAATACTGATTCTAACAATGATATTATTCGTATATATAACGGCCCTACAACAAGTGATAATTTAATAGCTACTCTTTGGGGTAGTCCTCTGGCAGGGGGAGGGGTTCTTATATATGCTTCTACTCACTTTCAGGGTGCTCTCACCATTGAGTTTATATCGGACGGGAGTGGTGTAGCAAGGGGGTTCTTAGCTTCTGTTAGTTGTTTTCCAGAGTTACCTCTTATTCCTCAGGTTACTGCCCCTACTCTCTGTGGGGCAGGGAGCGCAACCATATCTGTACAACTTTTTGAAACATCTAGTCGACAAGTACGTTTATTCAGCGCCTCTTCTGGTGGTACACCCCTAGCAATTGCTGCGGCAGCTCCATATGAGCTTGCTACTCCTACAATTAATACCACTACGCAATTTTACGTAGAAGCTTTTGACCCTGCGACTAGTTGCGCTAGTGAAAGAATTCCAGTAACGGTTACAGTTCGAAATCGCCCAGAAGCTCCTACGGCTGCTGATTTACAGAGGTGTGGAATAGGTTCAGTAACCATAACAGCTACTCTTAATAATAGTAGTGGTATAGGAGTACGTCTTTTTAGTCAATCGGCGGGAGGAACTATTCTTGCAGCTCAAAATTCACCACCGTTTATTCTTGTTACCCCATCTATTAATAGCCTAGGAAATACGCAGTTTTATTTAGAAAGTTATGAATTGATACCTGGTGGTTGCAGTAGCCAGCGTGTTCCTGTAAATGTTACGGTTCTGGAGCAGCCTGATAAACCAAGTATTCAAGGGCAGGCGCGTTGCGGAGCTGGTACTTTTAGTTTTTCATTTAGCCCTAGTTTAGAATGGGATATTATTGGCTTATATACTCAGCCAGCAGGGGGGATCCCCGTGGCAGAGCAAACTGCAACACCCTATATCTTAACAGTAAATGTTACCACCACCACTACTTATTACCTGGAGACTAAAAAATCGAGTACTAATTGTGCAAGTGCGCGTTCAGGGGTAACATTACAAATAAATCCTCTTCCCTCAACCCCAACTATATCTAATGTGGAGCGTTGTGGCAGGGGGGCTATTACCTTTACTTCTCTGCAAAGTCCTACTTTTAATGAATTGCGTTTATTCCTTCAGGAAAGTGGTGGGACTCCTCTAACAATTTCTTCTACCTCCCCTTATTCTCTAAGTGCTGAAATTACTACTACTACTAGTTTCTATATAGAAAGCTATAATACTCAGACAGGTTGTGCCAGCGCTACTAGAGTTTTGGCTATTGCTACTCTTAGAGAAGTTTCTGAAATGAAGTTTGATGTTACTCATACGTGCTCTGCCAATGATACTAGTTCGACTTTAAGTTACACAGGAACGGCCTTGGCAGGTGCAACTTTCAGTTGGAATTGTGATGGATGCTTACCTGCTAATCCTACCGGGCGAGGACCCCACCGTGTAAAGTGGAATACCCTGGGAAATAAAAGAATTACACTTACTATCAGAGACCAGAATGGGTGCACCCAAAGCAAAGAAAGTTTAGTATTAATAGGACCCCCAACTAATCAGAATGTACTTCTTACCTCTAATTCTCCTATTTGCGAAGGTCAGACTCTCAAAGTAACTGCTCCTTTTGTGGCAGGTGCTACCTATAATTGGTCTATTCCTATTGGGCAAAGTCCTAGTACTAATGAAATTATCCTTGGGGGAGCTAGTATTTTTGCTACTGGTACTTATAATGTAGTTATCAACGTTCCAGGATGTGCGCCCTTAAGCGGAAGTACTAGAGTTACTATTCAGCCTAATCCTAATTTTTCATTAGGGCACTCAGGACCCGTTTGTGAAGGGGGTACGCTAAGTCTAACCGCTGAAAATATTCCGGGTGCTCTTTATCGATGGGCAGGACCTAATAATTTTGCTTCCACTGAACCTAACCCTATCATTAATACCGTAAGTTTAGGTGCAGCTGGTGTGTATACTTTAACCGTGACCCAAAATGGGTGCTCCACTACTCGAGTTACTTCTTTGGTAACAGTTACACAATTGCCCTCAACGCCTTCTATTCGTGCTAATACTCCCTTGTGCACAGGGCTTACTCTCAAACTAGAAACCACTGAAATACCTGGTGTTTCTTATCTATGGCAGGGTCCTAACGGGTGGCGTTCCACTCTAAAAGACCCCATAATTACTGGCGTGACTACCGATTTTTCGGGTAGGTATACTTTGTCAGTAACTGCGCCGGGTTGTAAAGCAGTATCTAATAGTGTAGATGTAATAGTAAACCGTCCTCCCTCTGTTTCTATAAATAGCAATAGTCCTATTTGTGCAGGTAGTTCTCCGCTCCTTTTGACAGCTAACTTTATTCAAGACGCATTATATAATTGGCGCGGACCTAATAATTTTTCCTCTAATGCTCAAAATCCTCAAATTTCGCCCGTTTCTACTGCATTTAGTGGTTTATATGTATTAGAAGTTACTGTTCCGGGCTGCGCACCCGTGATTGCTACTACTAATGTAGTTGTAAATCCTTTTCCAGCCGTAACCCTTAGTGGAAATACTCCTTTATGCGCTGGTCAATCGTTAAATCTTAGTGTTACCCTTATCCAAGGAGCTACCTATCGATGGAAAGGTCCTAATACAGAAATTACTACTACTGAACCTACGCTAAAATTAGATAATATGACTTCTGCTAGTGCGGGAATTTATCAGGTAGAAGTAAATCAAAGGGGCTGCGTGCCTGTGTATGCTACTTTAAGTGTCGCGGTAAATACTCTGCCCTTGAGCTTTTCTGTAGGTTCTAATAGTCCACTCTGCAGCGGAAACACATTAGTTCTTACTGCTAGTTCTATTCCTGGTGCAATTTATAATTGGAGTGGGCCTAATGGATTTTCTTCTACGCAGCAAAATCCTGTTTTAATAAATGCCAGCATTAATGCTGCGGGGCGTTATACTGCTGTAGTAACGGTACCGGGTTGTGCAGGCGTATTAACCAATTCTGTAGAAGTAGAAGTAATAAGTACTAACTTGGTTGCTGGAAGTAATAGCCCTGTATGTGCAGGAAATAGCCTTAGCTTAACTGCCGGAACTACAGCTAATGTGTTGTCATATAGTTGGCGAGGGCCGGCAGGTTTTGCTTCTAGTGAAGCTAATCCAGTAGTGCCCAATGTTAATACTGCTTATACAGGTACTTACACCCTTACGATTAATGTAGCAGGTTGTGGAGTAAGTAGTGTAACAGTACCTGTGACGGTAAATAATCCTCCGGCTGTACGTGTTACAAGTAATTCTCCTGTATGCACTAATTCTACGCTTTCTTTTTCAGCTAGTAATGTTGCTAATGCTACATATAGCTGGATAGGACCTAATAATTTTAGTAGTAATACTCCTAGTGGAAATATTTCTTTTGTTACTACCGCTAATAGCGGAATTTATACTTTGACGGTTACAGTTCCTGGTTGTCCTTCTTTCACGGAAACATACGAATTTAGCGTGATACAGCGGCCTGCTACTGCTCTTTTTTCCGGAGGCACTCAGTATTGTGTAGGTGATAATTTAATACAAACAATTAGTAACCCTGAGGCAGGCGCTTCCTACACTTGGATAGTACCAGGCCGAGGAAGTTTCAGGGGCTCAACCCTCCGTATTGATTCTGTTTCTTTAGAAAATAGTGGTACCTATCAAGTAATTTCTGTAATTGGAATTTGTAGTACCACTACTACTCGAAATATTACTATTAATCCTTTGCCCCTTTCACCTTCTATTAGCAGTAATAGTCCTGTTTGCGAAGGAGCAACTATTAATTTAACAGCAATTGGAACTAATATTTTTTGGCAAGGACCTAATAATTTTGTTGCTACTACTAGCAGCGCAAGTTTACCTGCCACTTTAGGTGCTGCAGGTCATTACAAAGCTTATGCTATTGCCAATGGCTGCACTTCAGCTCCTGCGACGCTGGAAGTGGTGGTCAATCGTGCAATTGCAGGTACTGTGGCAAGCACTAATGCACCTGTTTGTGTAGGCCAAGATTTACATCTTAGAACTCCAGAAGTACAGGGGGCCTCTTACCTTTGGCAGGGACCTGGGGGGTTTAGTAGCAACTTACGAAATGTAACTTTGTCAAATGTAGAATCTTTTCGTAATGGGGTATACACTCTTACAGTTACGCCAGCGGGCTGTCCACCTGTTACTACTACTATTAGTGTAGAAGTAAATTCTCAACCCAAAACTTTACAGGCTTTTGCTAATTTGCCAGTTTGTGCTGGAGATACCCTACGTCTTAGCGCTACTGTTTATAATAATGCTACTTATGAATGGAACGGCCCCGGACTTAACGCTACAGGGCAAAATTTAATTATTCCTAATGTTAGCACTGGTGTAAATGGTGTACATACCCTTACCCTAACGGTAGCGGGTTGTCGTCCTATAACTACTACCCTAAATGTTGAGATTACTCCTTTACCTGCCACGCCTTTAGGTGGAAGTAATGCTCCAGTTTGCAGTGGTGGAACGCTTAGCCTAACTACTCCGCCGGACCCTTCTATTACCTACTACTGGCGTGGTCCCCAAGGTTTTGAAGCTCAGGGACCTAGAGCAGTAATTAATAATGTAACCCCTAGTCAAGCAGGAACTTATACCTTAGTAGCTATTGCTAATGGCTGTACTTCTCGGAGGGCATTTGTAAATGCTTCAGTTATAAATACTCCTGTAAAACCTAATATAAATACTAATTCTCCTCTTTGTTTAGGGCAAACGCTTAATTTATCTACTACTCCTAGTCCTGGACTTACTTACTTATGGAGTGGCCCTAATGGCTTTAGTTTTAATCAGCCTACAGGTTCTATTAACTCAGTTACGGCGGCTAATGCGGGGGTTTATTCGTTGGTTGCTTTTAATGGGGGGTGTGCTTCTGAGGTGGCTACAGCTAGAGTAATTATTTCTACACCGCCCTCTAACGTAGTAGCTACTAATAATGGACCCCTTTGTGCCGGTTCACAACTCAATTTAGGAGCTTCTTTTGTTTCCGAGGCAATTTATGAATGGCAAGGTCCTAACGGTTTCACTGCTTTTACTATCAACCCAACATTGAATAATGTAACTACCTTAAATAG
The DNA here is from genome assembly GCA_025057395.1 of Bacteroidia bacterium. GTDB lineage: Bacteria > Bacteroidota > Bacteroidia > J057 > JANWXU01 > JANWXU01. Next base: position 41,589 of record JANWXU010000009.1, read on the forward strand.
CGGAGAATATACCCTACAGGTCACTGTGCCAGGATGTAATCCTATTACAACGACTACCCGTGTAATTATCCATGAAGTTCCTTTTTGGGTGGATATTATTACTAATTCTCCTCTCTGTGCTGGAGATGTTTTGACTTTATCTGCTCCTATTATTGAGGGGGCTGCTTACTTGTGGAATGGGCCTAATAATTTTTCTGCTACTAATGCTACTCCTACTCGTTTTAATGTAAGTACTGCAAATGCAGGTAGTTATAATGTTTTGATTACTATTCCAGGCTGTAATCGCACTTTGGTAGCTTCTACAAATGTTATAATAAATCAGTCTATTGAACCGGTAGCTACCAATAATGGACCTATTTGTGAAAACAGCCGTTTGATATTAAATGTAACGAGTGCTAGCCAAGCTACTTATCAATGGGAGGGGCCGGCAGGTTTTGCTGCTACTGGGCAAACACAGCTATTAAGTAATGTTACGGTAGACCAGGCGGGTACCTATACTGTTACGGTAAGCATTCCGGGCTGCCCCACAAGGATAGCTACTACGAATGTAGTAATTAATCCTGCTTTAACTAATATTAACATTCAAAATAATAGTCCTATTTGCTCGGGGCAAACGCTCCTTTTATCTGCCGATGAGATTTTAGGGGTAACCTACCAATGGCGTGGTCCTAATAATTTTACTTCTAGTCGTTCGGTAATTCAGCTTACCAATGCTTCTCCCTCTGTAAGTGGTGTATATAGCCTTGTAGTAACTCCTAGGGGCTGCCCCCCACTATTTAAGACAACTTTAGTAACAGTAGAACCTACTCCAGTACGACCTAGTATTATTTTAGAAGGTAGTCCTTGTGTAGGTTCTGCTATTACTATGAGTATTGCTGCTCCTATAAGTGCTTTTTATAGCTGGTCAGGACCTAATAATTTTGCTGCTAATGGTATTCAAGTTTCTATTCCTAGCCTGAGTGTTTCTAATGCTGGAGTTTATTCGGTAGTTGCCATATCTGGTAATTGCACTTCCGAAGCTGGAACTAGAGCTTTACAAGTTTTATTACCTCCTTTACAGCCTTTGGTAGGGAATAATGGGCCTCTATGTCCGGGTCAAACTTTGAATTTAACCGCTACTCCTATACCTGGTTTAGTTTATGCCTGGAGTGGACCTAACAATTTTAAGGCTTCTTCTAATAATGTTTCCATTAGTAATGTAACTAGCCTAAATGCCGGAGTGTATAGCCTAGTGACTATACAAAATGGTTGTAGTTCGAGTGTTGCTACTACGGCGGTTACAGTAAGAGAAGCTATTAGTGCTTCAGCAGTAAATGCTAGCACTCCAGTTTGTACGGGTTCTCAAATTAGTCTTACGGCTCCTTTCAACTCTATGGCTACCTATAATTGGCAAGGGCCTAATGGCTTTGTGGCTAGCACTGCTACGGCTATCCGCTCTAATGTTACGTTAAATGATGGGGGTATTTATACTCTAACCGCAGTGCTTAACAACTGCACTACTACAGCCACTGTAAGAGTAACTGTGAATGCTACTCCAGCTCAACCTTCGATAGCTGCTCCACGCATAGTTTGCAAAGGTTCGTCGCTATTATTGCAAACGTCTGCGGTTCCTAATGCACGATATATGTGGAATGGTCCGGGCGGTTTTGTGGATTCTGTACAAAATGCTACTGTACGGAATCCTCAAAGTGGAATTTATAGTTTAGCACTAGTAGTCAATGGTTGTACTTCTAGCACAGCCACAGTTTCTATCAATGTTAATGAGACAGTAGTTTCTATAAGTGCAAATCCTTTAACTATCTGTGCAGGCGAAACTACAACGCTTACTTTTGTGGCGGTGGGTACTGCTCCTTGGGCTTTGAATTATCAAGCTAATGGAGTTTCTCAAACTACAACAATACCTGCTTTTGGTACTCCTAATTTTGGTCAACAACTTGTTACTGTCCGTCCTACCCAAACTACTACTTATGTTTTAACTTCCGTGACCGACGGAAGCGGCTGTACTTTTTCACTCAATCAAAGTATCGTTGTAAATGTGCAACCTTTGCCTTCTAACCTAAGAGCAACGAATAATAGCCCCAAATGTGTGGGAGCTAGTGTCCAACTTAACGTTAATACTATTGCCAATGCTTCTTATTTATGGCGCGGTCCGGGCGGCTTTATTTCTGAAGTTCAAAATCCCGTTATTTCTAACGTGCAAACTGCAAATACGGGAGTGTATAGCGTTTATGCTATTGTGGGCAACTGTACTTCTGTGGCCGCTACTACGCAGGTTCTTGTAACTCCGCTTTCCAGTGCTTCCATAAGTGGCTCTTATACTTTATGTGTAGGCCAACCTACTTTGTTGCCTGTTACTCTAAATGGTACGCCACCTTGGAGCCTTACTTACCAAGTAGGTACTAGTGCACCAGTTACAGCTAATAATTTAACTAGTTCTCCGGCAAATATTAGTGTTACTATACCTGAGGTAGGTAATACTACAGTTACGCTTTTAGCGGTACAAGATGGTAATGGTTGTACTTCAGGGAATGTAAGTGGAAGTGCTTCGGTTCGAGTAATTAATCGTCCAGTAATTACGGTAGTTTCTAAAGAAAGTGCTATTTGTGGCAGGGGTGGAAGTGTTTTGGTTACTGCTACAGGAGGTAGCGGTAGCTATGTGTACGCTATAGAGAGTTTGAATTTATCGAATACAAATGGCGTATTTACAGGCTTGCCAGCAGGCTCTTATACAATTACAGCTCGAGATGGGAATTGTAGCGGTGCAATTGTAGTAACTATTGATGGAAATTTGGTAACAAGTATTACTAGTACTTCTACTACTATGAATACCATTACCGTAACTTGGCAAATTCTCAATGGTGCAAGTGGATATAATATTCGTTATCGAGTAAGCGGTTCGGGGGCTGCCTACCAGCAGCTTAGTAACGTAGCAGGGCCAAGTGCTACAATAACGGGCTTGCAACCCTCCACTACTTATGAGGTAAGTGTGCAGCCAATTTGCCCGGGGGGTACTCTGGGGGAGTGGTCTTCTAGTGTGAGTGCAACTACTCAAAGTACTTCGGGGGGCGGCACCTCCACTACCTGTAGCACTCCGAGTTCGCTTTCTGCTTTTGCTGTAGGCTCTACAACTGCCACTCTTGCTTGGACACCCAGTCCTGGTGTAGCTTGCTATGTTATTAGTTATGGCTTACTGAGTGTAAGTCCTTCGAATTGGACTGAGCTTTTAGTGCCAGGTAGCAGTAGCAGCCAAACCCTGACTAACCTTCTACCCAGCGCACAATATGGTTATAGAATTCGGGCTAACTGTACACTCTGTAGTACTAGAAGTGGTTCTTTAACTAATTGGTCTAATACCTCTTCATTTACTACGAGAAGTAGCCGAGAGCAAAACGAATTAGCATTTTTAGAACCCCAAATGCTTTTGTATCCTAATCCTAATAAAGGAAAGTTATATTTGGTTTTCCAACAGTTGGGGTTGGCAAATCAAGTGGAGCTAAAACTTTATGATGTTAGGGGTAAGCATATTACTACTCAAAATTTAATAATAAGCCAGGAGGCGAGCAGTCAGGGTATACCAGTTGATTTTGGAGAACTTGCACCAGGTATTTACTTATTAAGTATCGAGGGGAGCGGTGAGGCGCAAAAAGTGAAATTTGTAGTAGAGTGATTTTAATAATAATGTTTGAGAAAAATTTTTGCTAGTTAATTAGAAAATTTGGAAAATATAAGGTCTCCTAACTCTTTAGGCTTAGGAGGCCTTTTTTTTATTATTAACTTCTAATTAGCTGCACTTTTTTCTTTCCTTAGGCAGTGAATCCTCCAGCAAAATATCTTCAGAGTAACATTTTGAATGCTGTGGCTGTATAAAGAATTAGTTAGCCTCTTAACTTATTTTAAGTTAAACTATGTTTTTCCTTTTATTCTACCTGTGACCCTTCAAATTTTCAATTCAACTCTATTGAAAAAAGTTTTTGTTTAGTCTATAATTTATTTATGGACTTTTCATTTGTTTACTACAGGAACTTAAATTTTGCAACAAAGATTCAGCTTCCACTCCTATGGAAGGTGCGGGAACTTTATATTCCCCTATGGCAGGAGCTAATAATATTGTTTTATAATTATGGGGAGTTGTTTGCTATAAATCCCTATTATTGTAGGTGCTTGTACTTTTATATTTCCAGTATGCCAGAATATAGGCACTTAATGCCCTATCTTTTTTATGAACATCCTCTCATTCAGAATTCTAAATTGAGCCTTAGTTTAGTTTTTACCAGATACAACTACTCAATGTTGGAGTTTCCAATCGCTGTCAATTTGGGCCCATTCACACAAAGTTTTGTGAAGGAAGAGTTGTATCAAAAGGGTGGATTTATATTTTCTGAATTACTTCGTAAAAAGTTGAATAGTATTTTACAGTGTGAAAACAGTGATGAGGAATTGCTAGAGGAAATTTGTATACGTATTGATAGGGAGACTAGAACTTGTTAGTTTGAGAAGTTGTCCAATAAACTCAATAAAATATTATAGCAAGCAAGAGCTGCTATGTGTTGCTTATACAATGTTTACTTTATATTTCAGAGCTTAGGATGGCAAGATATACAAGGCACCAATAGGATGGATTATTTCTTTTTGGTGCCTTGTATCCTAGTTTAAAATTGTGCTGCGTATAGAAATACAGTTTCTACTTTAAGACTTCACAGGTGAGAAAAGTATTTTGAATTAAGAATGAACTAAAAGAAATTGTTTATCTACTTCAAGTATTTCCTAATAAGACTATAAAATGCAGGCAGGACCTACCTTTTTTGAAACAAACCTATTACCCTATTCTTATCTTCAGAATTTATACAATACCATATTGCAGCTAAAGAGTTTGGGTATAGAGCAGGGAAGGTATTTGACTTTGGAAGAGTTATTGCAAGCTGCATTATTAATTTATCCCCCTTGCCGCTCATTATCGCAGCAACAAATTTTAGTTCTCCTCATTGCTTGTTTTCCGCAGTTAGAGGCAATTATGTAGTTTTTACCTGTTGGTTCTTGTTTTTGTCTTTATTTTTTTTAGTAGGTAGTATGTTATGCAGTTACTGCAAGTTAAATTTGCAGCGATATTAAATTTCGAGTGAGTATAATAAAAAGCCCCTTGCTTATAATTGCAAGGGGCTGAGGTTATATAAAATATCTTGTATTTACTGGATCAAAATTTTAATACTATGCAAGCCTTGGGTATCTGAAATGTGTAAAAAATAGAGGCCAGGTGCTATTTCGCCAAAATTAATAGGATGTATTGAATAGTGGGTGGTAGGAGAAATTTGTTCTTGCCACATTATTTTGCCTTGTAAATCTACTAATCGTAGTTGTAAAACGGAGCCCGCAAAATTTTCGAGCTGTAAATTAGTAAAACCTGTTGAGGGGTTAGGATATACTAAAGCTGAACGGGCTATTTTATTTTGGGTATATTCTACTGAAGAAAGTCCTAGTGCACTACGAATAGCAGCATAGGCGTCTATTTTTCCCCATCCCCAAGTATTTGAGCCACCGTTAGGGATAGAACCCGTAAATTCATCTTTTATAGCAGTGCTAATGATAATATTTTTTATTTGTGTGAAGTTTAGGTTTCTATTAGCTTGTAAAAGTAGTGCAGCAATTCCTCCTACCATAGGAGTAGCCATTGAAGTACCTTCGTAAACAGCATACTTAGCAGTATCTCCATTGACGATGTCAAACTTTACAATAATACTATCTGCAACACTGGGGTCTCTTGCTGAAACAGCAGAGGCTATTACGTTACCCGGTGCAGTGATTTCAGGTTTGGTTCTGCCATCGTGGGTAGGTCCTCTGCTACTAAAGGGAGCTATATCACCCACAGTAGCTGACATTTGTATTTTACGAGTATTACCCTTATAATCTTTATACTCATTTTTGGTAGTATAAGCTCCTACAGTAATTACGCCCCTAGAAGTTCCTGGAGTTAAGATCATGTAATTATTATCTCCTGCAACAGTACCCGGAACTGGAGTACCTACAAAAGGAATTCGGTTGGAAAAAGGAAGTCCTTGCATTGGTCCAACGTTCCACGCATGAATAGTACCGCTAGCAGCTTTTATTTTCATTTTGAAAAAACGTAGTTTACTAATTAGGTCTAGCGGGTTATTGATATTGATAGGAACATTATTAATTATAGTAATACTCAAAAATGGTTTATTATTAATGGCAGCTCGTGTTATTCCTTCCATGTAAAGGTAGATAGTATCTTTATCAACGAGAGCAAAAGTATCTAGTGGTTCCGGGGAAGAAACTCTAAAACTAGGAAAGCGCATTTGGGTTTGTCCTTGCACGTTTATCAATTCCATTTGCACTTCAAAATCTTCGCCCTCTTCACCCCAAATTGAAATTCTTTGGGGTAAATATTTTAGAAATTCTGATATCATGGGCAAGGTAACAGGAATAGTAGTAATTTCATCGTTATTGAAAGTCTTTTTAAGGTGCCCGGCTATATTGCCTGAGTTTCCAGCCCCCGCTACTAAAACTACACCTGAGTTTTCATTAGTAATATTTTCTAAGCCTTTTTCTAGTAGCGAATTTCCATCCATTGCTTCCAGAAGGCCGCCGAAACTCATATTCACTACACAGGGCTTATTCAACTTCTTAGCTTTACTTACAACATACTGTACAGCATCTAAAATTTCGCTATGGGCTGCCGGAAAGGTATCTGTAGATAAGGAGGGAGTTACTGCAATAATATCTGCTTCAGGCGCAATACCCCGAAATGCAATGCCGCTTCCATAGCCACTACCTGCTGCAATTCCTGCTACATGTGTAGCATGGGTAGCTGTAGTAATAGATTGGTTCATATCTGACTTGATTGAACGAAGTTGTGCTTCGGTAGTGTACTCGGCGCCATAATCAAACCCTTCGGGAGGAGTACCTTCTTTAGCACCTTGATTCCAATAGCTTATTATGCGATAACGCTGCCCTGTGGTATCTCGGAATGTAGGATGCAAGAAATCAAAACCCCCGTCGATGATTCCAATTATTACATTTTGTCCTAAGTACTTTGAGGGTAGATTAAAGCCTTCGTGTACTAAATTTACTCGGGTTGTTATTCTTGCTTTATCGAGCAAAAGTTTGTATGGCTGATCTATTTCAAAATATTCTATTCCGGATAGTTGCTTGAAGGAGGCAAGAGCCATTAGGGGAATATTAACCGTCCAAATGTTTCCAGCTTTGGAACGAATTTCAATTCCTAATTTTTTCAGCTCCTGTTCAACAACATTTTCAGTAATTTTAATCAATCCGCCTACTTGATAAGTACCGTTTCTGTTTTTTAAGTTAAAGAATTTTATTTCAGCGGGATCTAAGCCCAAAGCAGCATCATTTTTATTAGCTGCTTTTTTCTCAATTTTTCTAAGTAGTCTATTAGCTTGAGGCGAAAATTGTACTTGCGCTCTTAAATAAGAGCAAGTTACAAAAAATAAGCAAAAGAGCGCTACTGTAAATAACTTATTATCAACTTTCATTCTATATAGAGTATGTTTTTATAGCAAAGATAAATAAGTCTTTTTATACTTATATTATTAAAGATAAACCTTGCTCCTTCTTTTGTATTGAATGAGTTTTGTATTGAATGAGGGGGAGAAGAACTAATTGAGAAAATTGGATACTAGTTTCTTTTACAAATTAATGCAGGGTACTTGGAGGGAGAAATTGAAAAAAATGATAAAAATTCAAGATAGGGTAGGGGTGAGCCTAAGAACAAAGAGAAGCAAAATTAAAAAAAGGAAAGAAGAAATTTTCTTCTTTCCCCTAATGAATAGCTGCATTATTAAATGGTATAGCTCGATATTTTTCGTCAAAAGTCCAATAAACCTGGTAATAGCGATTATCACTACCAATTCGATTAATACAACCTAGTTCAATATATATTTTATCTTTGGGTAGCTTTCTAGCAGCTATTTTTACTGCTACTTTTCCATTATTTCCTATTTCGGAAGCTTTAATTAGAGTATCTGGGTCTTCTTGCCCATATTTGCTAGCTCTAATACAAGTAATATTGAACATTTGATAGCGTACTTCCTTAGGATTTTCGTTTACCATATCGGGATGGGCGTTAAATTCAATCGTGATCGTATCACTTTCTTCTATGCGTCCTTCCCATTTTTTTTGAAGGTAACCTACCTGATAATCTTTGGTTAATTTTTGAAAGGTTTCTTCATTTTTTAAATGATATTGCCTATCGATATAAACAAATAATCCTTCACGATTAAGCAAATAAAGTAGTTTATTGTTGAGATAAAATTTTATTTCTGGCTCGAAGTATTGTCTTGCTAGCAGGTCAAACTGGCTCTCATCGCAAGAACCCTGCGATATTTGTTCTTGAGGGGTGTTTGGAGCCTGCTCTTTGTTAGGGCCTTGGGCATGGACTTTTAGAAGTAAATGTGCTGCCAGGAAGAAATATAAGCTAAGATAGCACATTATTATTAAAATGAACCGTTTCATAATGAGTAATAGATTAAAGGTTAATTTGCGTTGTAAAGAAAGAAATTTTATTGGTGCTCCCTTTAATCTATTCGATTAGTGAATACTACTTTAGCTTGAAAAGCTTTTTTGGGCAGACTTACTAGGCTCTACTGAGGGTAATTACAGTAATTTCTGGAAAAATTCCTATTCTTCCTGGAAATCCGATAAATCCGAATCCTCTATTAACGTAGAGATATTTTTCTCCTTCTTGGTATAAACCTGCCCAGCGCGGGTATCTTAGACTTACTGGGCTCCATTTGAAATTGCCTATTTCAACGCCAAATTGCATGCCATGAGTATGTCCGCTTAAAGTGAGATCTATGCGTTGCTTGCAGCGTAGCACTTGCGCATCCCAATGGGTGGGGTCATGAGAAAGTAAAATTTTGAAGCACTGCTCTTCTACACCTTCTAAAGTGACTTTTAGGTCTCCGTACTGAGGAAAAGGAGGCCTACCCCAATTTTCTACCCCTAGAATGGCTATTTTTTGTCCTTCCTTATGAAGAAAGTAGTTCTGGTTTTTTAACAAATGCCAGCCCAGGGCTTTATGAGCAGCTTGCATTTCTCCTTGCTCCTTAAGTAAAGCTTCTTTACTAGAATAGCGTGCGTAAAGTCCATAATCATGATTGCCTAGAATAGAAAAAACTCCATTAGGAGAGCGTAGACGGGAAAGTAAGTCGAAAATTTTTTCAATTTCTTTAGTAAAGTTATTTACTAGATCCCCTGTAAATACAATTAGGTCGGCTTCTTGGGCTAAAATCAAATCTATTCCTCTTGCTACTGCTTCCTTATCGCTGAGACTACCGGCATGAATATCAGAAATTTGTACTAAACGGAAGCCATTAAACGCATCTGGTAAATATCGGCTTCGAATGATAATTCTGTGCACTTGGTAATTGTAGGCGCCAAATGTGAGGCCATGTGCTACACCCAAAAAAGGCAGAGAGGCTACAAAGATTCCTGTCTTACTTATAAATTCTCGCCTAGGCATCCAGAGGGTTTCTACATGTGCTTCTAGAGAAATAGAGTTGGTAATTTGTGGGGGCGCATAGATTTTATTTAATTTAGATTTAACGTACTTTTGGACTGCATAAGCTATTCTATAAATATCCTCTAGCAACAAGAAAATTGCGATCATAATTTTAGGGGCAAGCAATAGAATAAAGCCCCCAAAGGCGGTCCGCAACATAGGACTATTGGGTCCTTGCGAAATGCCTGCGGTTAGAAAAATTAATAACAAGACCAAAAGATAGGAGATGTTTACGGTCCAATAAACATATCTTACTAATGCTTTTTTAGCTACTACTCGGATTGACTGAAAAACGTACCAATCGAGAGCAATTACTAACAAAAAACTGAGCCCAAATCTCAAAATGAGCTCTGGTAGTGATAACATAGCAGGATTAAAAATTTTAATGGCGCTAAAAAAATTTTAGGTTATGTTATGTGAGGCTAAAAAAATAAAATTTCTTGTAATTTGGGTTATCTAAAGTATAACAAATATTTAATTTAATCTTTCGTAGAAAGAAACAAAATTATGCCCTATGTTTCCAAAATTTTTTTAAAATAGATAGTCCAAAATTAAATTTATATGCCACATATCGACGCGGTTAATGCGGAAATTATCAGGAATTTCTTTAGGTTTTTGAGCTGTTTTGTTGACGATGAGAAATCTTATATTTAAGCCCTCTAGGTAGCTAGTAAATTTGTACTGAAATTGGATCAAGAAATGGTAGTAGGCAGGAAGTCCATATTTATTGAGAGGTACTTTTTGTATGTCAGGTGGATTGACTTGGCTAATGCCTAATTCTGTAAATAAATTTTTGATAGGTAAGGGAGAGCTGTATTTAAGTGTTAATGCGTATAAATCAGCATTTCCTTCTAGGCGCTCCCTAGGTAGGCTTACAAAAAATACTTCTCTTCCCCATTCTCTTGGAAATAAAAATCTTCCTTGGGGGCCAATCCGTAAATAGTTCATGGAAAATATGCCTTTGCCTAAAGTAATGCCTATTTTACCTCCTATTCCCCAGGCTTTTTCGTTGGGCAGGATATAAGCCTTGGAAGGATTTGGATTTCCACCCTCTTGGATTGGCGTTTGAAAAAAGCCTTGTATTCCTATGACTGGAGCTGTTTCAAAAGTTTTAATTTTCAGTTCAGTTTGTAGAAAAGTAGTATTGAATACGTTTTCAACAAGATAATTCCACCCCTCTAGCTGCCATTGATAGACCTTACTTTTTTTATGATATTTAGCTCCTATGAGCGCAATTCCTTTGGTTCGAGTATTATTTTTATAAGATTCGGCTACGCCTAGGGGGTTACGCCCAAAAGGATATACACCAAAAGATTCTTCGATAGAATACCAATCTACAGTACCACGAAGCGTAGCTTGATTAAAAAATGCGGCTATTATATCCCATTCAAAAAAACGATATTCTGCTAGTATTCCACTAAAGATATTAGGGCGCATTCGGTTGTCTTGTTCGTTGAGTAAGGGAGTATTAATTTTTTGCCGCCCTATTTTTAACAAGAAATTTTTTTTCTGATAACTTAAGTATAACTCTTCCAGGCGATCTAGGTCATGGGTGTTGTGAATCCGGTTCATATCGTACAGGAGAATTTCATAGCGGTTTCCTGCTCCTGTTATAGGGTCTGCTTTTCTTATATTATTTTCGAAAAGCTGGAATACGAAAAAGCCACTAAAACCTATCCGAAAACCTTTCCAAAAAGGAGTAGTATAGCCAAGGCCCGCCCCTATTGCCATAGTATTGTAATCTAAGAGCGGACCCTGGTTGATAGTTTGCATATAATTAGAACGAAGATGAATAGAAATTCCTCCTTTTTGTAGAAAATATTTGAGTTTTCGAGGGCAAGTATCTGAAGGAAATTGAAATTGGTGGCAATATTTGCCTAAGTCTGTTACCCCACTATAGGGCGTACTTGCTAAGTTTTGTGTATGCTCGTGAACAGAATCTTGAGCGATTTGGGTGGTTGTGGGGGTGGGCTGGTTTTGACTTAAGGCACTTTGCAACAAGTAAAAAAAAAGGAAAAAACTGAAATCGTCTTTCTAGCCATATGAAGTAAGGGTTAATTAATGGTTAATTCATAAAACGAGTTTTTTTGTGTTAAACTAATTTTTCTTAATGGGGTAATTTTTCTCTTAATAGGCCGTATATCCATGTTCCGGCGATTGCTGAAAGTAGAGTGACCACAATTACAGTTGCGCCTGTACCAACTTGAGCAAATAAAGGTCCGGGGCAGGCCCCTGTCATTGCCCATCCTATACCAAATAATAGCCCTCCAAAAATTTGTCCTTTGTTAAACTTTTTAGGGTGAAATTCAATTTTTTCACCGTAGATGGTTTTGATATTAAACTTTTTAATGAGAGCTACTGAGACGGCTCCTACTAATACTGCACTTCCGATTATTCCATACATGTGAAAAGATTGCAATCGAAACATTTCTTGAATGCGAAACCAGCTAATAATTTCTGCTTTGACAAAAATGATCCCAAATATCCATCCTACTACTAAGTATTTTAGGTTGTAATACCATTTATGAGTTAAATGGCTTTCATTAAGGCATATGGCATCTAGGGAGCGAACTTCAAAATCAGTATTTGTTTCTGTTAATTCTGTGGCTACAGGAATGCCGTTTACCTCACTTTTTGGAGGTAAGGCCTCACCTTGATAATTAACTATCTTTTTTTCAATTTTTTCAATATCTACGGTTTGCATGTTTTTTTACTTTTAAATTTGTAATAGCAGTTTTACGGTATGCTACATGTGTATAGTATAAATAATGTTAAGTTTAGTCAAAATTATAAGCCAAGTATGAGAGGAAGAATCCAATTGGCAGTAATAAACCCTCCTACCATAAAGCAACAAGTAGCAATAAGAGAAGGAATTTGTAAGGTAGAGAGCCCCATAATAGCATGACCACTTGTGCATCCGCCGGCATAGCGCGTTCCAAAGCCTACTAGAAAACCTCCTACTACCATCAGGAGCCAACCCTTAAGGGTAAGAAGATTTTGCCAAGAAAACAGTTGAGGTGGAACTAAACCATTGTAATCATTTATTCCATAGCGGGCTAGCTCCTGCACTAGCGTTGGATGAACTTTTACAGGACTTGGCGAGCTCAAGAAATGAGCGCTAAAAATACCTCCTAGCAAAATACCTGCAACAAAAAATAAATTCCATACTTCTTTTTTCCAGTCGTATTTAAAGAAAGGAATGTTGGCTGGAAAGCAAGCTGCACAAATGTGCCGTAATGACGAAGAGATACCAAAAGATTTATTTCCAATAATCAATAAAGTTGGTACTACTAACCCTATTAAAGGCCCTGCTACATACCAAGGCCATGGTTGTTTTAATATTTCCAGTATGTTCATATTTTTATGCTCTAGATTGTAAGTTGTTATGAGTTATTTTTTAACCTTTCTACAATTTCTTTTACATCTTGCCAAGCTCCGCCATTTATTACGTTTTGAATTCCACTACTTTCTAAGATAGACTTAGCTATTCCGCTTCGATTCCCTGTACGACAAAAAACTAAGATATATGGCTTTTCACGTAACACTGGCAGATAGTTAGTGATTACATCTAGCGGAATATTCACTGAGCCTGGTACATGCCCCATCTCAAATTCAGCAGGTGTTCTAACATCAACTAAGTAGGCTCCTTTTTTAACGTATTCTTCAATAGCCGATGTTGTACTATTGTTTTTGAAAAGATTATTAAAAAAGTTATACATGGCTTTGTAATTTTATTAAATTGATAAGTGATACCAGGGATAGCTTCTTATTAAGGCATAAGAAAGAATCTATCCCGGGTATTTTTTTTAGATAATTTAAGATAAGTTCATCACTTTACTTTGGCAGACGTAATTTGTGCGTGGTACATTAGTTTGAGCAATTGCCTGAAAGCCACCCTCGATTTCCGTAAAATTTCGGTAGCCACGAGCTTGCAGAATACTTGCTGCCATCATGCTTCGGTATCCTCCTTGGCAGTGAATGTAAAAATGTGCCTTGGGATCAATTTCTCGAATCCACTCATTGATATAAGCTAGGGGTTTATTATAAGCTTCTTCTACATGTTCAGCTGCATATTCACTTTCTCGGCGTACATCGAAAACAAGGCTTTCGCCCGCCTTAAATCTTTGGGCGAATTCTTGAGCGGTGATACGGTTCACGGTGTCTACTTCTTTGCCCGCATCTATCCAAGCTTGGATTCCACCCTTGAGGTAGCCAATTACATTATCAAATCCTACTCGGCTCAGACGCATTACTGTTTCCTCCTCTCTTCCGGGCTCCGTAACTAACAATAGCGGCTGTTTTACGTCTACAATTAAAGTACCTACCCATGGAGCAAATTCACCATCTAAACTAATGTTTACAGACTGGGGGATAAAAGCTTTCCAGAAAACAGTATCGTGTCGACTATCTAAAATAAGTGCGCCACTTTCTTCGGCGGCTGCCTCGAATTCTTCAGGAGTTAGTGGCCTAAGTCCTTTATTTAAAACGTTATCATAGCTTTCGTAGCCCATTTTGTTCATTACTGCATTCATCCCAAAGTAACCTGGTGGAGGGGTTAGGCCTTGTAGTACTGCTTTTATAAAGGCCTCTTTATTGGGTTGATTTAGTGCGTAATTTACCTTTTTTTGGTTGCCAAGGGTATCTACAGTTTCTTTCATCATGTTTTTACCGCACGCACTGCCTGCACCGTGCCCCGGGTATACAATAATATCATCTGGAAGGGGTAAAATCTTATTATATAGGCTTTCGTATAGAAGCCCTGCTAGTTCTTCTTGAGTTAGTCCCGTAGCCTTTTGTGCTAAATCAGGGCGACCCACATCTCCTAAAAACAGAGTATCGCCTGTGAAAATAGCATACTCTTTGCCATTTTCGTCGATTAATAGGAAAGTAGAACTTTCCATTGTATGTCCTGGCGTATGGATTACTTTGATTTTTACATTTCCTACTTCAAAAACTTGGTTATCTTCTGCAATAATTGCTTCGAAAGCAGGATTAGCTGTAGGACCGTAGACTATAGGGGCTCCCGTCTTTCTACTTAAATCTAGGTGCCCTGATACAAAGTCAGCGTGGAAATGCGTTTCAAATATATATTTAAGTTTTACGTTATCTTTACGGATTCTCTCTAAATAGGGTGTAGTTTCCCTTAGAGGGTCTATAATTGCCGCCTCCCCGTTACTGGTTATATAATAAGCGCCTTGTGCTAAACAGCCCGTATAAATTTGTTCTACTTTCATAGTATTTCTCTTGGTTTGAATTTTTAGTACAAAGAAAATAAAATTAAAATGGCGATTTCAGCTACTTTAGTTACATAAATTTTTTTTTAAGAAAACTTTTAGAATTTTAAATGAGTAGTTGCCCTAGTCCTTAAATTAGGAGTGGGAAAAGCTTATAGAGTGCTTAGTTTATTTCAAGAGTTAGAGAAATTGATTTTTGCAGGGATTCGAAAAAAATTTACATAAGTGAAGTAGGGGAGGAAACAATAAAAACTCTGCCAGAGACTAATTTTTTGCTTACAGGGAGTTATTCAAATGAATAACTAGTTTGGACTGGTAAGTATATATGGGTTTGAATGTGCAGCTTTGTAGTTGCTCTGACATGGCATTAGTTTGAAGCAGAGATTGAGTGAGTAAATAAGTTTAATAGAGGAGAGAATAACTTTTGAGTTAAAGCTTTGGGCAATTAGGATAAACTAAATTTATAAATGTATGGGTAGGAAAAATAGAATGTTTTTTTATGATTACACGATAAAAAAGTGTGAAGAAATTAGCTGGGGGAAAAGAATGTAGTAGCATTCTTTCCCCGTCTTTAAGTTAGTTTTTAGATAGCCCCATTCTTGCTTCCAAACTTGTTAAAGTACGTTGGATTCTAGCAAACTCGATATCGCTAAGGTATCTTAAACCGATTCGTTCTACTTCATGAATAGTATCTAGGTGCCTGTCAATTTCACGAAGCTCCATAATAGCTTTACCATTATCGGTTTTGATATTGGTAAGCTCATTGTTTAAAAACTCCTTAGCTTGTGAGATTCGATTTTCTAGAGTTCTGATATCCGTTATCATACTTCTATATGTAGATTGTATGCAAGGGAACTAATTTAGTACAGAATTTTATGCTTGTCAAGAAGTTTTTGAGATATAAGGAATTTTTTAGGTAGGTGACTGGGCTTTCTGGAAATAAATTATTTACATTTTTGTGCTAAAACTTCATGAGGGTCGGGCAACCCTCTTTCTTCAGAAACATCAATATTTAATTCTATAGCCTTTTTTAAATCGGAACAGCCTTCTTTGTTATTAAGGTCCAACTTAGCAAGTCCGCGCATATACCAGGCTTTTGCAAGCTTGGGGTCTTTTTGAATGGCACTATTAAAGTCTCGAATGGCATTAGTGGGGTCATCTAAGTCGTAATTTGCAATTCCTCTTTCTAAGTATAAGACAGGATTTTGGGGATTGAGTTCAATAGCTTTTGTAAAATCAGCTAAAGCGCCGTTGGGTCCATTGTAGTTTTGCTGCTCCCATCGTGCTTTAGCTCTCAAGTGATAGGCTTGCTCATTGCGGGGCTCTTTGTTTATCAGTTGAGTTAAAACTTGCTCTGCTTCTTTATAGCTGCCGTTTTCTAAAAGTTCAACAGCCTTGTTAAGTAGATCAATATTATTTTGTGCTTTTGATAAATTATTTTTTCCTAAAATGAAAAATGAGATGAGGAGCAAGATTGAAATTTTTTGAAAGAAGATAATCATATGCTGAAAAATTTTAAGTAATAGGCTTGAAATTAAGTAGTGTAAATAACTTTTCAAGAGAAGTTTTTCCATCCCAGGGTTTAGGGATGATGCCTGCGTAATTTTTATGTTCTGTAAATTCCTGGAGCACTTCTTCATCAGCTCTGCCCGAAAACAAAAGAACAGGTACTTCTGGAAAGCGCCTTAAGAGTTGAATTAAAAACTTATCTCCTCGTACATCAGGCATCATCCAGTCCGTGATTACTACCGAAGGTAGTAAGTTGTTATTTTTTAATTCAGCATCAATAAGAGCCCATGCGTCCGAAACTGAAAGAGCGGTTAAATAACGAAATTTATCTTTAAAGATAACGCTCAGCTGTACGGAAAGCATTTTCATGCTAAGCGCATCATCATCTACAATTAAAATATAGGGCTTTGCCATAGTACCAAAAGGTTACTTGTTGATCACATTTTTAGAAATATTCCCCACTTTATCGTTCGATAAGTAAGCAACAATAATTGACGCACAACCAGACCCCGATTCAAAGCTAGCTGCAATTGTGTATTGACCGGCTATACCAAATTCAATATCATAATACCCATTATTGGTGGTAACATCTTTACTAGTGAAAACACGTAGGCCTGCCTTATCAAAAATATTAATGGATAATGGTTCATTTTTATCGGATCTTCCACAAGGAATAATGCGATAGGTAATTCCAGTGAGAAAAGTATATTTAAGCTTGGCTTGTTCATTGGGGAACAGCTGAGCGCGATAATAAAAGTTTCCATCTGAATTAAAAGGCGGAATCAGATGGCTACAATCTTGCATATTTTTTTCACATTGCCCCTTTACCCATACAGGGAGTAAAAAAAGCAATATAGTAATAAATATTACTATGTTGATGTAATTTGGCATAGCACTATTTTTTTACGAATATCACCTGCTTTTGTGCGTATCGACTCAATAGTTGCATTATCGAATATGTAGCTAGCAGTGCCCCCTACTTTTGTAATACCAGATTTAGGGTCTACTTGCGTCTTCCCTGATTGCTGTTTAACCTCAATTTTATTAAAATGCTGCTGCAGTTCTTTGAGCTCTCGAGTTAAAAAAAGGGGGTGGGGATGAGAATTTTCAAGTATT